>CAZIGP010000250.1:3158-6579 GCA_964538425.1 uncultured Pirellulales bacterium
TACGGCTGCGAGCAAGTTCCAAGATCGTTTCTTGTACCGTTTTCATATCATCGAGTTGCTGAAACTTTCCGGGACGAACCGGAGAACCCATGGCTTCATCGCGAACTAATAACGCTTGCGAAGCATCCCAAGTCGTTGGCTTTACGATTGCATAGGCTACTGCGATTAAAGCAACTGCGATTGTAGGTACCACCCAGCGGCGAGGATGGTCTCGCAAAATGATCAAGACATCAGTTGGCGTAACGGTGTGCGATTGGCGATGAGACATTGCTTGGGATTCTTTCTTGGGTATCTACTAATAAGCAATTCGAAAAGTGACGCTGGAAACAAGCCCAGGGCGGGAGAAAGCCCCTGGGCTTGTTCCGGTTCGTCGAGCACCTGCCCCGTGCCCGAAGAGCGTCGGTCTTTCCTAAGGCAAAGGTGGTGCCGCTGGGTTGTTCAGGCGGTAATTACAATCCGTCCGAAGTCCTAAATAACTGTAAATATGAGAGTTACGTCGTTGAGAGGCAGTGCATCAAGGCAAGAAACTAAGCAACATGGTGTTGCAAAGGTGTTGACGAAACGAAACATCGTGTTGAATTCCAAATACAGGATGCAACTTTGCCACTCAATGTCGATCACCACGTCGAAATAAATTGCGATTCAATCTCGCAAAGTATTTGCTTTCTTCACTTTATGGGAAATGCTTCAGTACGGCCAATTGCCGTTTAAAGCATTTGGCCGCCGTTGGCCTCATAGATCTGCAGAGGATTCTGCAATTGTCTATGTGAGCATTCTATGCACACACCATGAGTCATCATTTTGCAAACATGCAGGTTACACATCATCACAGCTTTGATTCACTGTCTACTGAAAAATCTACCTGGAATAGACTGGCTCAAGACATCCCATTTCGCACCTGGGAATGGTTGGAAGCTTGGTGGAGATACTATGGACTGGGTGATGAAGGCCGTTTGATTGGAGAGCGAAATCTTCTGCTTTTGGCGGTAAGAGATGAACACAACCAACTCGTGGGAATTGCGCCATGGTATCAAGAGATTACTCGTACCGGCACACGTGTAGTGAAGTTTCTTGGAGACGGCGAAGTTTGTTCTGAATATGCCGATGTCTTGTGTCAGCGAGGTGCTGAAACAAAAGTTGCGAAAGCATTGGCCGAATGGCTAACCGTGACAAACGAATCCTCGCGCGCCAAGGCTGCCGATACTTGGGATCGTCTAGAACTGTTGCCGATCGATGAAAGCGATTCCACGATTTCATTTTTACTGAATGAATTAAAACAACATGGCAATCATGTGATTTGCGATAATGCACCGCGCTGCTGGCGAATTGCATTGCCAGAAACCTGGGATGAATATCTAAAAAAATGTTCTAAGCAGCTTCGTAATCGACTACGCGGTGCCGATCGAACATGGATGCAATCCGGGCGTGTAAAATTTAACTCTGCGCCACACGACGGCGATGTTGATACAGCGTTTGATGTTCTTGTGGATTTACACCAGCGTCGTTGGCAAAGTCGTGGATTACCCGGTTGTTTTACTTCTCGAGCATTTGCCGCGTTTCATCGTGAGGTCTGGGAGAAATTTGCGACGGAGGGCCGAGCAATGATCCATTGGCTGGAATTAGATGGCCAGCCCCTCGCCGTAGATTACGTCCTGACTGGCGCCAAAACGATGTATGGCTATCAGTCGGGAATTAACCCCGATCAATTATCAATTTTGCCGGGGCATCTAATGAATATGGTGGCTTTAAAAAATGCCATCGAAAATGGATTTTCCGCTTACGATTTTTTACGTGGTGATGAGCCATATAAAGCACATTTGCGCGCCGAACCCAGGCCAGTGTTGGCAGCTTATGTAATACCCAAAAATACTCGAGCAAGATTGCGATATGCGGCATGGAACACTGGCCGGCAGATGCGTGGCTGGGCGAAATGGGGATTGCAGACAGCGCGAGAACTACGTGGAGCGGGCAAACAGGAAAGAAAAAATGAGAAGGTAAAAGGATAGGCAAATGCAGCATCCTTGAACTGTGTAGACATTCCCTGCTCTCTAAATCAATCCATAATCATTCAGCACTCCGCATCTATGTCAGTCGTTCTTGAATTACCAACCGACGAGGCCGCCGCTATCGCTCCTGTGCCGGCAGTGAAGTCAAAGCCAACACTGCGCCATGAAACACTCGCGGAAAGTGTTGTGGTGCTATTAATTTTGGCCGTGTTGCAACGAACCATTGGATTTGTGCGGGGTGTGCTCGTTTGCCGCTGGCTTTCGCCGGATGAACTAGGGCAATGGGACTTGGCGTTCAGTTTTTTGACATTGGCAGCACCGTTAGCCGTGCTTGGGTTACCAGGAAGTTTTGGACGCTATGTAGAATATTTTCGGCAGCGAGGAATGCTGAGAGTTTTGGTGCGACGGACAGCAATCGTCTGTGTTGGGTTAACGATTGTGACAGTTGTCACGATTGCTGTAATGGCCCCGCAGATTTCACAATTAATATTCGGTCGAGATAACCAAACGCATTTAGTGCTGGCTTTGGCGGTGAGTTTAGCAGCCGTTGTAGCATTTAATTATGTAACCGAGTTGCTTACAGCGCTACGAATGGCACGAACGATGTCGATCTTGCAATTTGCCAATAGCTTCTTCTTTGCCGGACTAAGTATTGCGCTCTTACTATGTTGGAGAAATGAAGCGGTGTCTATGGTGGCGGCTTACGGATTGGCCTGCTTATTAGTCATTGCCGGGACGCTGTGGGTTATAGCACGCGACTCCTCGAGGAACTTAATCGCCACCGATCCGATAAAGGAATTATCTTCTACAGATTCAATTGCAAACCAAGCATTTTGGTCGCGTCTGTTACCATTCGCAGCTTGGGTTTGGGTGACCAACTTACTGTTCAATCTGTTTGAGGTAATCGATCGTTATATGATCGTTCACTATTCTAAAGCGAGCGATCCCTTGGCAGTGGTGGGCGACTATCACAGCTCGCGCGTCGTGCCACTCTTGTTAGTCTCCGTTGCAGCTTTGGTATCGACAATTACCTTGCCCCATTTAAGTCACGATTGGGAAGCAGGGCGGCGAGATGAAGTAGGAAGACGATTAAACTTAGCCATTAAATTGCTTGGCTTACTGCTTTTTTTCGGATCAATCGCAATCCTACTGGCTGCACCGCTGTTGTTCGACATAGTCTTCCGCGGCAAGTACGCGGGTGGAATGGAAGCTTTGCCATGGACTCTTGCCTATTGTTGTTGGCTTGGCTTAACGACGATGGCACAAACCTACTTGTGGTGTGCTGAAAGAGCGAGGCTTGGCTGCGTGGCACTGCTCATAGGTTTGTTAGGCAACATCGGGCTGAATTTATTGCTTTTGCCACATTATGGATTGCTCGGTGCGGTGCTCTCGACGGCGGCGGCAAATTTGGTGGC
>CAZIGP010000251.1:0-6576 GCA_964538425.1 uncultured Pirellulales bacterium
GGAAGATGGCCCAACCGCGGTTGAATATGCTGTGATGTTGGCCTTGATTGTCATCGTTTGCTTGGCAGCAATCGGTAACATTGGAACAAATGCCAAAACTACGTTCACCAACGTAGCCAACTCGTTAGGTTCTGGTAGCTAGTTTGTTTTGTCCCTGTTTCTCTCCTATTTCAAGCCTCGAGGAACTCCCCTCGAGGCTTGAAGTTTATTGAGCACAACTGTAAGTAGCTTTTCTACAACTTTTCCAAATCTTATTTAGATATTCACGTCAAGGTATGAGGTTGATTATGTCTTTTCTAATTCCCAAGGTTCGGCAATTTCTGTCCGACGACGAAGGTGCGGTCACGATGAATTTAGCCGTGCTGTTGGCCATTGTTGTCATCGTCGGTTTAGTCGCAAGCGCTTCGATCACTGTGAAAGCCGCTCAGTAGACCTGAGAGGCGTCGCCCTGAACAATTTGAAAAGCAGCCGCTTTTTCTTTGGTAGTTAAGCTTGTTTCAGCATCGAGCTGTCGCTATTCCGAAGAATTACACCGCTCCAAGAGGCTGGAGGCCCGTTTCAGAAATACGAGCTGTCTCTTGATAAGATTCGTAGTCGGTGTTCACTTCCCAAAGGTCATGCATCTTGCCTTCAAGCAAGTTTTCTGCAGCCAAAATGCCCATCAAAATGCTGTGATCTTGATTGTTATATTTGAACGATCCGTAGCGCCCGATGGGCGTTAGTCCACTAAAGTTTTCCAAATACGAAATAATCGGCGTCAAATGCTCTTTATAGCCCGATCGGTAGACTGGATAGCAACGGCGAACGCGGATGACATGCCCGGCTAAAATTTGTGCGTCTCCGATCAAACCAGTAGCCCGAATTTCTTCACTGGCCCTTTGAATAAGTTTTTCTTCGGGCTCATCCCAGATGCGATCCTCATCGTAGCACCAATATTCCAGTGCCAGAATAGACGTCTTCTGATCTCCATAAAGTTCCGGCACCCAATTTCGAAAATTGGTGATCCGGCCGGTCAACAATTCCGGCGAATGAACATACAGCCATTGGTCGGGAAATAGCTCTGTATGATCGATGTTGAGATAGACCAAAATCGTATTGCGAAAATCCAAGGCATCGACAGCTTTTTCGACTCGCAAAGGCAAATAGCCTAAACCGCGAAGCAGCAGCGTCAGAGGCATGGTAGAAATGACGTGATCAAAATATCGCTGCTCGCCGTCAACAAACTCGAGTGCGTTTACATGTTGATCTTGATGAATTACGCGACGCACAGGGCGATTCAATTGCACTTGCCCGCCGGCTCTGGTAACAAAATCGGCCATCCGTTCGTATGCCATGCCACTGCCGCCGATGGGGTAGGCAAAACGGTCCACCAGTGTCTTGTGCCCTCGACGGCTAAGGCCCAAAGCATTTTTGATTGCTGCACCGAGAGAAAACTTCTTGATGCGTTGTGCGGCAAAATCGGCATCCAATTCTTGGCACGAAATGCCCCAAAGCTTCTCGCTGTAGGATTTAAAAAACATTTCAAACAAGCGTCGGCCGAATTTATCAACTACCCACGCTTCAAATGTCTTTTGATCTTCAGGGCTTTGCGAAGGCAAAAGTTTTTCCTTGAAATAACTGCCAATGCATCGTGCTGCTTCGTGCAAGCCCATGTTCCACAAAGCATTTGCCGGTTGCAAAGGATAATGAAAAAAGCGGTCTTGGTAATAAATTCGCGTAAGCCGTTCTACCATGTGATAGTCGCGACCAATAACTTCCAACCACAAGCGGTTTACTCGAGCATCGTCGCTAAAAAACCGATGCGGGCCCAGATCAACCGTCTGTCCCCATAGCGAGAACGAACGCGCCATCCCACCGATTGTGTCGGATGCTTCGTAAACCTCGACATCTGCTCCGCCTTTGACCAATTGATAGGCCGCTGCCATGCCCGCCGGGCCGGCGCCGATGATTGCTACTCGCATTGCCCTATCCTTTCTGCATTTTCCATGACAAATTTAAGTTCGTTCGATGAATATTGACGCGATGTCGAATTGCTAGGTTCGATCGCAGCTCGGAATTCAGCGCTGGAGCGAATTGCCTGACAGTCGTAGATAAACCAGCGCTGGTTCCTCTGGCTGTACCATCCAGGAAATTCTTGTCTCGCCACGACGTAATCCAGGCTCTGGTCTGCACACAAGTGCAACAAGTCGTTTAAAGAAGGCGGTGCCGCTTCAAGATTATCTTGCAGCAACCGTTCGATTTCTTGCGTCCGCCGATCGGACAATATCGGCCGATCGTGTCGGGTGAGATCGATTTCAAACGCCTTGACTAAATTGATCCGCCGTCTTCCTTCGATCGCTGTGTTTCGGGAAAAAGCGTTCCCGACTAGTTGGTCTTCACTGAAATACGAGTTGACACCCAGATCGAACCATAAATACTCGGGGTGTCCAATCGGCCAGTAAATCGTCTGAACCTTGTCTTGTGACCGCCCTTTTAAGAAGTCCTGTACGAACTGCACATCAGCATGATGAAGCTGATTCCATTTCTTAAAAGCAGGAGTTTCTTGAATCGAGAATACAGTTCCTTGTACTACTACGAAGATGGTCAGCGCTGCCAACCAAAAACGACTGCCAAAGCCTACAACACAACTGAGAAGCATCAAGCCGGCAATCGCAATTGCGATCCGAAAAATTGGGTCAATCACCGTGACAAAGGCTCGCACGCAGACATCGAAATCAAGATAGTTGGTCAATCGATTGCACTGCAAAACCAACGATCCTTCTTGAATGACCAATCGCCAAATCAACGTCATCAGCAGACTCGTGGCCAAAGCTTTCCACGCCCAACTTCGATGCACTGAAGTCGCTTTTGAATACTGAAATAAGCAGGCAAAAATCGCGAAAAACACCAAAACCCTAACGAGGTCTGGCATGAAGATGGGAGAGGCTCCGAGGTACCCTATCAAGAGAATTGCCGCACTGCGGTGGAGCCAATCGTATTTCGACCAGCAATGTTTTATGAGCAACAATCCCAGAGGCACTTGCAAAGTTTGCACTAGCCAAAGAATTCGAAAAGGCTGTCCTTGTAAGGGTAAGGCATAAGGGAGATAGCAAACCAAAATCGCTCCCAAAATAGCGAGCAATGTCGCTAATCCCAACGATCTCAAAAATCTTTTTTGCTGTTCATCGAATGGCAACCAGCGCCAGCTTGCCAAGAGAATCGTGCTGGCTCCGAGCACTTGAAACCAATCGTGTACTTTCCATTCTGTTGCGAATAGGCAAGGCAACGCATAGCGGATTTCTGTTTGCCAAGCCGCATCCAACGGGCCGAAAATGCGCATTCCCAAAGACGGTATGAGCAAAATCAACAAAGCACAGATGCTAGTTAACCCACCTAAAAACCAAGTGACAGGGTGTTGCAAATAGTTAAAAAAGCACCAGAAAAGCAGTATTAACCAGCCACCAAATGCAATTAATGGATGTAACGCTATCGCAATGAGCAAAAGCAATGCTGCTTGAAAAGCATGCTTCGATAACATTCGTTCTAAAGCAAATAAGACTAAACCGGCCGCAAACAATCGAGGCGTTAAAAAGTTTTCATACACATGAAAGACATCGAGCCCACCGACCGTTGGCGGAGCAACAGCCAAGAACAACAACGAAATTGATGAAACGATTGGGTCAGGCAGCAGGACGCGCAACAATCGTTGCAACGCCAAGAAAAATAACGTGATTCCAGTTAAATACAGTAAGAAAAAGCTCACATCGACGGTGAGAAATTTTGCGATCGGTGCTACACACCATGAAAAAATGGAGTAATTATCTTGTGAGCCGAATGCGAGGAACAAGTCCCGATCGAAGTGATTGTTTTCCGCATGGTTTGTAACCTGCAAACCATAAAGCATGGAGTCGTGATAACGGCTCCGAAAAGGCATAAAAATGGCGTTGACCGCTAAGACAGCCATTAGCTGATTCGCTGGTTTCGCAGCCCAACGAAGCATCCAATTCGAGGTACCCTTCAAAATCGAAGGTTGTTCACCGCCACCTGCCCATGAAAGCAGCCGATCTTCCATCGCTGGGCACGCCAAGGAACGAATTGAAGATCCGGTGGGCATAAAAACAGGCGGGAACGCAAAGTCCAAAATGCGGTTTTAGCGCCCAAATGGCTTGAACGCTTTACTCGTAAACATATTTCACAAGAGAGCATCAAGCTTGACATTCTTGCCTCGCGTAGTAGGTTTCAATTGCATAGTCAAAAGGGGTCAGAGTAATCTGACGGCTTATGACTGTGACACGGCTTTCGAGCCGTGGTAAAGTGTGTCCGCAGCCTCGCCGGATTCCCACCTCGTCTAAAGATTCTCCGACCTGATCGCGGCGCGCAAGTTTGTTCGCCTGCTGGGCCTCTGCATCCTCGATAAAGGCAAACCAGTCGTAAGGCTGGGACGCAAAGTCATGGGCCGTCGTGTTTCAACAACTCGCCGGTCGCCAGACTACCGAAGGGGTGTTCGACGCTTCATCTGCAAATGCAGTGATAGCGAACGACGTTCTTTCTTTTGAGGCGAGGCGCCACGTTTTGACGCCAGGATTTTGCGCGGATGATATAGCAGGCCGGCGCAAGCCGATCGTTGTCTAGCAATGACGGCCGGCGCTAGCATTCGCAGAAATCCACTTTTTCCCCTAACTTTTCGGCAGTGCTACAGCTTCCCGTTTCGCTCTGCGCGCTCGCCGAACGGAGGTGCATGATGTTAAGTTTTGCCTCGAAAGTTCGTCGGTTCTTAGTTTCAGAAGATGGCCCCACCGCAGTTGAATATGCTGTGATGTTGGCTCTGATCGTGATCGTCTGTTTGGCGGCGATCGGAAATATTGGCACAAATGCCAAAACCACGTTTGAAAGCGTGGCCAACTCGCTTGGTTCTGGTAGCTAAAACTGACGTTCTGAGAGTCCTCGAAGCCCAGGGGGTAACCGCCCCCTGGGCCTGTCGTTTAAGAAAAAATTGCGAGCAAAAAGCTAGAAATCTAGGCGTTAGCGTTGAATATCCCTGCATTATCAATTTTGCGTCTTATGCCTTCCTTTTCGCCTTTTTATCCCTGCATTCAGCACGTTTTCGACCTAGATTTTAATAGAGAATTGAATGATGTATTTCACCGTTTCAGCCGAGGTTTTCTCGTGCTCTGCTGAATTTATGAGCTACTTTTTCACATTCCTGGCTGCGATGTGTAGTTTCTTGGTCGCAAGCGCAGGACACTGCAGCACTAAAGCAACTGTGAAAAGGAGCCCCCATGTTTGAACAAAATTTTTCCGCCGCATTCACGCAACATTGGCCTGTTTGGCTCGTTGCGATCACATTGGTCGTGGCGGCTGTTATCGATGGCTACAAACTCAAAGTGCCTAACTGGCTGACGTTTCCCATGATTCTGAGTGGATGGGCATTCGGCGCATTCGCTCATGGCTGGGAAGGTATCGCAATGAGCTTACTTGGCACAGCAGTTGGTTTGGCCCTTTTACTGCCGGCTTATGCCATCGGCGGCATGGGTGCTGGCGACGTGAAGTTGTTGGCCGGTGTTGGTTCTTGGCTGGCTGCTGCGTATTTATGGGAAGGTGTGCAAACGACGTTTTACGCCTTTTGTGTATCGACCATCATTGGTGGTGTGCTAGCAATCGTGATGGTTCTACTTCGACGAAGTTGGCGAAAGCATAAAGATCAATTCCTGACGATTGTCGGCGAGATGGTTACCATCGGCAAACCTAGTGAGCTAGCAGCGATTGCCGCAGAACGCAAAAGCTCAATGCTCCTATTGCCTTATGGCATTCCGATCGCCATTGGCACCATTGCTTACTTTATTTGGGCGGGGATGTTGATATGACTCTCAATGCTTTGATAGCACGTGATTTAAACCCCTTGTGTAATTGGTCAAAATCTCTGGCTACGAATCTCAAAGTGGAGAAAGTCTGCCGATCGTGCCGAAGAAACCGACGGGGGGCTGCTGTCGTCGAGTTTGCGATTGTCGCTCCGGTGTTTTTCCTGCTCGTATTCGGCATGATCGAATACGGGCGGATGGTCATGGTTCAGCAGGTTATTACTAACGCTTCCCGAGAAGGAGCGCGGGTAGCCGTGCTGGATGGAAGCACCAACGCCGGAAATGACAGTGATCCGTACGACGTGTCGGGCAAGATAAAATCGTATCTTACGACCGCAAAGATTCCCTATTCATCCAGTTATGTCACCGTATCGCCGAATCCACCTAGTAGTGCCGGTTCTGGCAATCCGGTAACAGTTACCGTATCCATTCCCTTTAGTGCAGTTAGTTGGCTTCCATCGCCGTTGTTCTTAGGTAGTAAGACTTTAACTGCCAGCAGTTCAATGCGGCGAGAATCAGTGCAATAAACCAAAATTGAAATCCGACCCATGAAAACGTCGAGTAATGGCTGCGGATTTCAACTGTAGAGGCAATCATGCGTCCTAAATCTTTGCTATTGCTGCTGTTGGCACTTGGCTGCGGCCTTGTGGCTTCGATCGGTATTAGCCAGGTGATGGAGCACCGCAATCAGGCCGCCGCACCGGCGCCTGAAGTTGAAAAAATCTTCGTAGCGAAGAAA
>CAZIGP010000252.1:0-6576 GCA_964538425.1 uncultured Pirellulales bacterium
ACGAATGACCGACTTACTTCAAATATCGTCGCCAGCAATCGCCAAGAACCTCTTTATCGATGTTCCGGCAGATCCCTTTGCCCTGGAAACGCTGAAAAGCCACAAGAATCTTCACGTCACGCTGGCCAACCCCATTGCGGAAGAAGAGTCGATTACACGTCCCCGTTCCCTAATTTGTAATACGCAAATCGTCTTTTGCACTTTCTTGCCCCAGAATCTATCGGACATGCCCCAATTAGAACTAGTTCAACTCGCATCATCAGGCTATTCGCAACTACGCGGGCTGGATCTGGCAAAAAAAGGGGTACGGGTCTGTAATGCCCGTGGCGTTTTTGATACGGCAATTGCAGAGTGGAATATGGCGATGATGGTCTGCTTGGCTCGAAATGTGCGAGGCATGTTGAGCAACCAAGAGCGGCGAATATGGGATCGTTCTGCCCGATTCCAAACTGAAATTCGCGGTGCAACAGTTGGCTTGTGGGGATACGGCGGCATCGGGCGACAAACTGCCCGTCTTTGCAAGGCCATGGGCCTCAATGTGCATGTTTTGGCGAAATCAAAATTAAGCTCCCGACAAAATGTTTTTGCTGTGGCAAATTCCGGAGACGCGGATGGAGTTTGTCCGGATCGAGTCTTCACTTATCAAGAGCGAAAGCAATTTCTCAGCCAACTGGACTTCCTGATTTTATGCATGCCATTGACCGGTGAAACCGAGGGAATCATCGGAATGGATGAATTAAAAGCACTACCGCGCAGGTCGTATGTACTCAATCCCGCCCGTGGTCCACTAATACAAGAACACGCGTTGTTGCAGGCACTCGATGAAGGATGGATTGCCGGCGCGGCTATCGATACTCATTATCACTACCCGCTCCCACCGAACCATCGACTGTGGGCTTTTGAAAACGTGATATTGACGCCTCATATTGCCGGATCAAGTGAAAGTCCATTTTTTCGGCAGCGCGTTTGGGAACTTTTTGGCCGCAACGTCGACCGTTACCTTGCGGGGCATGCATTATTGAACGAATTAACTCCCAATCAAGTTGATGGATGGTAGTTTCAGAAGATACGAACATAAAAAATTTTCGCCATTCGTTTTTCGAATCGTGAATTCACATTCAAATTAAAGGGAAATGATTAGTGTCTAAAACTTATGTCATCATCGGCGGTGGTGCAATCGGCTTGAGTACGGCGTATCAATTGGCGCGGAAGTCCGTTGGTCGTGTCATCTTGCTCGAAAAAGGTTTGCTGGGCGATGGAGCCAGCGCCCGGGCAGCAGGGATTGGATCGCATGTGATGTGGACCGAAACGGGGCTGCGCGCGCGGAAGCTGGGGTTTCAATTGTTTCAACAGTTTTCCGAAGAATGGAGTGACTATACGTTTCACAACGAGCATGGCTGCTTAAATTTGTTCGATCCTGCAGGGTGGCTGGCGAGGCAACAACTGCTGCCACTTTACGACCGTCTCCAGGTGGTTTATGAGATTCTCAGTGCGGAAGAAATCCGCTATCGCTGGCCAGCTTTCGAGCCGCCCGAGGATTACATCGGGTTGCTTGATCCGCGCGGCGGGTATAGCGAGCCGGATGAGTATATCGCGGCGCTGGCTAAGCGGGTGCGGCAACTTGGCGTCGAGATTCATGAACACGAACCCCTGGTCGAATTTCTCCGGAGAGGCGACCACGTGACAGGAGTGCGCACTGCGCGCCTGACAATTGAAGCCGACGCGGTTGTTAGCACCGTCCATGTTTGGAGTCTACCATTGTGGAAGGAACTATCACCTACCCAGGCGAAAAGACGACAATTGGCCAATGTGGGAACAACAGGACTTGATGGCATTGCTGAATTTCACGGCGACGGTTCATTGGACGAACTTTCTAAACCAGCGGCAACACTCCGAATGGTCACACCGCATAGTCATCTATCTTCTGTATCCAATGGAAATGCTGCCGATGGCTTGCGACTGCCGATGAAGCACTTTGTGCATCAGCGGTACGTGACAAAACCCTTGTCAAAGCCGTTCGAAGCGCCGCCGTTAAATGCAGACCCGTATCTAGGCTATCTCCGTCCAGCGGCGGGAAATCGATTGTTGATGGGAGTAGAGACCGCTCACCGCGAGGAATATCGTGTCCAGACTCGCGACTTTCACATGGATGAACTTTCCGTGTCTGCAACTATTCGCGATCATGCCCGGCAGCGTTTCAAATCGCTTGCACCGGTATTAAATGGCATTGAGTGGGAATCTGAACGTATTGGATTGATTTCGTTCACCTCCGATGGAGAGCCGATTCTTGGTCCCGTGCGGCAGTTTCCAGGATTGTATGTTGCGGCGTCATTCCATTCCGGCGGATTCAGCTATAATACTGTTGCAGGACTGCTTTTGGCAGAGATGATTGCAGACGGTCGCACGTCAATCGATGTTTCCGCCTTTTCCCCCGATCGCTTTGCCCTGGAAGACACCGAAAGTTACCTGGCTACTACCGTACAGCAATGCCAAGCCGTGAAGCGGCGACATTGAAAACCAAGGCGATTATTCGCAATCTAAAAAATTAGACGATGTCAATGATTTCCGAACAACGATATTCGACAGAATCCTCACAGCAGCTTTATCGACGCGCAAAGTCGATGATTCCCGGCGGCACTCAGTTATTGAGCAAGCGGCCGGAGATGTTTGCGCCCGAACGATGGCCGGCTTATTATCAGTCGGCGCGCGGCTGCGATATCACCGATCTGGACGGCAACGTTTATCTCGACATGTCGACAAATGGCATCGGCGCTTGTTTGCTCGGCTATGCCGATCCTGACGTGACGGCAACCGTCGTGCGTCGCGTGCAAGATGGCTCGATGTGTTCTCTCAATCCGCCGGATGAAGTGGAACTGGCAGAGCTATTGCTCGAATTGCATCCGTGGTCCGAACAGGTCCGCTATCAACGCACCGGCGGCGAGGCGATGGCCGTGGCGGTACGCCTTGCGCGGGCAGCCACCGGCCGTGATCTTGTCGCATTTTGCGGATATCACGGCTGGCACGATTGGTATCTGGCGGCGAATCGAACGACCGATGGATTAGTTGACGGACTGCGAGAGCATTTGCTTCCCGGCTTGCCTCCTAACGGCGTGCCAACGCAACTAGCTGGTACTGCCGTTCCTTTCGCATACAACAATATCGACCAGTTGCTAAAAATCGTTGGTGAACATGGGCATGTCTTGGCGGCCGTGGTCATGGAACCCACTCGCAGTGTCGATCCCCAACCTGGCTTCTTGGAAGGGGTACGAGAATGCTGCGATCGCGTGGGCGCAGCATTGGTCATCGACGAAATCACCGCCGGTTGGCGATTCACGCTCGGCGGTGCTCATTTGCGCTATGGTTTGGATCCGGATATTGCCGTGTTTGCCAAGTCATTAGGTAACGGTCATCCGATGGCTGCGGTGCTGGGGCGCTCGCGATTTATGCAAGCAGCCCAGAGCTCGTTTATCTCAAGCTCCTATTGGACCGAAGCTGTGGGACCGGCGGCCGCGCTCGCTACGGTACGCAAGCTCCAGCAGACCGACGCGCCGGCTCACCTCCAACGAATCGGTACGCTGTGGCGGGAGGGGTTGCAGGCGCTTGCGGAAAAGCACGGCGTCCCACTGAAGACCGCTGGCCATCCGGCCCTATCGTCTCTAGCGTTTGACCATCCGGCCAATGTCGCGCTGACCACGCTTTGGACTGTGCGGATGCTCGACAAGAGCATCCTCGCCGGGGCAGGATTTTATCCAACGCTTGCCCATCAGCCTTGCCACCTCGAACGTTTCCTAGCGGCCGCCGATGAAGTGTTCGCCGAACAGGCTGAAGCCATTCGACTGAAAGATATCGAACAACGCATCGGAAGCCCCTTAAAACATACCGGCTTCGCACGGTTAGCCTGACTAGGCCCAGGCATAAAACGCCAGGCTCCTAAATTTCTGACGTTGAAGAAGGGGCCTAATAGGCCGCGATTTTTGCCTGAGTAACGTTTAGGCGAAGTCGTCAAAGCTATTTCTTGTAATAACACGGAAAAGGTTCCGTTGTGCAAAATGCAATTCTTTAGATTAAGATCTGGTTCATGACTGCGCAACAGATATTCTCAGCTTTCATTTGCATTGGCTTGCTTACCCTGCGGGCCTCAGCCGCTCTGAACACGCTCCCTAACATCATTTTGGTAATGCCGGACGATGTTGGATACGGCGACTATGCGTGCCTAGGTAATCCAATTATCCATACGCCAGCGACCGATGCATTTTGGCAAGAAAGCGTGCGATTTGTCGACTTTCATGTCAGTCCAACCTGTGCTCCTACCCGCGCGGCGCTAATGACTGGGCGGCATGAATTCAAAAACGGTGTCACTCATACGATTTTAGAGCGCGAGCGACTAACGCGTCGCGCAAAGACTTTAGCGCAAGTGTTGAAGTCGGTTGGCTATGCCACAGGGATTTTTGGCAAATGGCATTTAGGCGATGAGCAAGATCGCTGGCCCGACAAACGAGGCTTTGACGAGATGTTCATTCATGGCGCTGGTGGCATTGGTCAGACTTACGAGGGGAGTTGCGGCGATGCACCGGGGAACACATACTTCAATCCTACGGTCCTCCACAATGGCAAATTCGAAAAAACGAATGGCTATTGCACCGATGTGTTCTTCAAACAAGCAACGAACTGGATTGAATCTGTCAAGGAAAAACAGCCTTTTTTTGCCTATATAACCCCGAACGCCGCGCATGAGCCCCTGCATATTCCCGACGAGTATTTCAGACATTACGAACGCAAGGTCTCGGATGATGTCGCGAAGTTTTATGGAATGATTGAAAACGTTGATCAGAACTTTGGGAAGTTGCTTAATCAATTAAAGGAATGGAGCCTCGAAGAGAACACGTTAGTTATTTTCATCACCGACAATGGCACGGCAACTGGTGATAAAGTCTTCAACGGCGGTCCGCGTGTGCCGTCCTTTTGGCGCTGGCCGGCGCGCTTTAAAGGCAATATTGATTGCCCGGCCCTGACTGCGCACATTGATGTTCTTCCGACTCTGGCGGAAATCGTGGATGCGAAGCTCGATGAATCACTTAAGCACCAGATCGAAGGCCAAAGCTTCTTGTCCTTGCTTTTAGATCATCGAGCTGACTGGCCCAATCGTACGCTGGTCACTCATGTCGGCCGCTGGCCGCGTGGAGAGGCTGCACAGGCGAAACACCACAACTGTTCGATTCGCGACGAACGTTATTCGCTGGTTAACAATCGGGAACTCTATGACCTCCGGAAAGATCCAGCGGAATCCCAAAATGTCATTGGTGATCACCCAAAAATAGTAGCTAGACTGCGCGCTATCTACGACGCTTGGTGGCAAAGTACTTTGACGTGTTTGGAAAACGAAGAGGCAGTCGGTCCTACAATCAATCCATTCAAGGAATTATACTGGAAGCAATTTGGCCGTGCTGATGCTGCGGCGCCAAAACAGTAAATGGTCAAAGTATTCTCGCTGGTCATCAATCGGAATTATTCATTTGGTTCAGCGGTCATGCCCAATAATATAGTAGAAATTTAATTCGCGGTCAGTTGATCGACAATTGGATCACATGCCTTACAGCCAGTTACGGCATTGTTAATAACAAAGCAATTCGAGAGTGCAGCTGTGCTTGCCCAATGTCTACACGCTTGTGCTCGCTCTGGTAACTTGATCGTCTTCTGCGGTTTGCTGGCGTTCGCCCTATGCGCGCTTGCGGCCCGCGGGCAAGAAACTCTCCGCTACAACAATCCAGAGGCAAAGGTCGATTTGGGTGTTGGACTGTGGGCTTGGCCGCTGCCGATGGATTTCGACAGTGATGGCGATTTCGATTTGGTGGTGAACTGCCCCGATAAGCCTTACAACGGCGCTTACTTCTTCGAAAATTCCGGCGGTGCGAAGCTTCCCGTGTTTCGAGCCGCGCGACGAATCAGCGAAGGATTGCAAAATGTCACCGTCAGCCATGTCACTGGCGAACCGCGGGTGCTCAGTCCGGCGATGAAGTACCCTGATTTTTTACGGACCGGATTGGAGCGCGGCCAAAATCTGCCGCTGCCAGCTAATATCCACCAAAACAAAGTGCGCGGCAATTTTTGGTGCTACGTTGATTACGACGGTGACGGCAAGTTAGACATTATCGTCGGAGCCGACGACTGGACCGATTACGGCTGGGACAATGGTTACGACAGCGCAGGTGAATGGATTCGCGGTCCTCTCCGCGGCTTCGTTTATTTCATCCGCAACATTGGGACAGCCGACGAGCCGAAATACGAATCGCCGACGAAAGTGATGGCCGGAGATTGTCCCGTCGAATCGTACGGTTGGCCGTCACCGAACTTTGCCGATTTTGATGGAGACCGTGATCTTGATTTGCTCTGCGGCGAGTTTCTCGACGGCTTCACGTATTTTCAAAATGTCGGCACGCGCAGGAAGCCCGAGCTTATTTCCGGTCGGCGATTACGCACGCTGCAAGACAAGCCATTAGCGATGGATTTGCAGATGATCGTGCCGAGCGCGATCGATTGGGATTGCGACGGCGATGTAGATATCGTCGTAGGCGACGA
>CAZIGP010000253.1:0-6574 GCA_964538425.1 uncultured Pirellulales bacterium
GGCTGATTCGTTCGAATGTCGCTTTCATATCGGCATTGCGCTCGTCGCCATATTCCGCACGGCGTAAGTCGCGGCGGTATTCGGCAGTACGTTCTAAGAAGGTAAGAAAATTGGCGATTCCGACAATATCGATGCCGGCTTTGATGCGGTCGCCGAAGTGCGTCAGTGCTGCCAGCACCATGTAACCGCCATAGCTACCCCCTTCAACAGCCACTCGCTGAGCATCCAGATCAGGCTGTTTGCCGATCCAATCCAACAGTGCACCGGTATCTTTGACGCTATCCTCCCGCTTCTGGGCATTATCGAGCTTTAAATAAGTTTTGCCGTAGCCTTGCGATCCGCGCACGTTCGGGCAAATCACCGTCAAACCCAACTCGTTGACATAAAATTGAATGCTCGGCGAGAAGATTGGTCGATATTGGCTTTCCGGCCCACCGTGAATCTGGATCAAAACCGGCGCACGCTTTTCACGAGAAGCAGTGCGAGGACGATACACCCACGCGGGAATTTTACGGCCATCGAAAGAAGAAAACTCAATCGCTTCGGCAGCGACAAATTTGGCAGGATTCAACCCGCCCACCTCGCTGTAAGTCCAGCGTGTCAGTTCGCCGCTCGGAAGATCAAGCGAATAGGCATCGGCCGGAGCGTTTGACTTGGCAAGCGTAAAACCCAGTTGCTGGCCATCTGGCGAAAACTTCAAACCGCCGATCGAACCAGCAGGCGTCGGTAATTTCTTCCGTTTTTCTCCGGTGATCAAGTACAAAGACGACATGCCGTTTTCATTTACGGTAAAAGCCACCTTGCTGCTGTCCTGATCCACTTCGATGTCACTCACATCCCACGGAATATCAGCAGAGAGCCAGGTGTACTTGCTAGACGTTAAATCAAGCTTTGCCAGTTCGGTAAATTCGCTGTGGGCATCGGTCGCTAAGTAGACTGATGTGCCGTCATGAGAAAATTTCATTTGTTCAAATGAAATCGGGCTGGCACTGGAGTTTTCTGGCTTAGGCAGCATCGTTCGCTTCTTCGTCGCCACTTCCAAAATGGCTGGATACGTTTCATTGGCAGAGACAAATCGAGCGAGTAATAGCTTTGAGCCATCCGGAGACCAACTGGTGGCATTCCAGGTTTCATTCTGTACCTGAAAAAGTAGTGCTTGGCCGGTCGAACTGTTGGTACTCGAAACATATAAATCCATGTCGCGGCCATTACGACGATTGCTGGCAAATATGAATCGCTTGCCATCATGCGTCACAGGCCCAAGCAGATTCCGTGACTTACCATCTGTCAGCCGAGTTTGTGTAAACTGCTTTGGGTCAAGCCATACGATTTGATCGTTTTCACTTCCACCCTCGCTGTAGGAAAGCAGAATAGAACCATCGCCACTTTTAGGAACAAATCGCCCAGTCACCGGCTCGGGGAAGAATGTTATTTGTTCGCGCCGGCCGCCAGGTTCGTACACCCGGTGCAACTGAGCGGCATTTCCAAATTGGGTACGAATAAGCATGCCATGACCATCGGGCGACCAATCTTCAAACTGAGCCGTGCGAATATCGTCGTATTGCAATAGTTGACGTGCCAGATCCATAGGAATCGGTGGCACGCCGGTAACTTCAATGGCCGCCGGTCGACGTGGATCATCCTCACCTCGAACGATTAGACTGTCAAAACTGGAGACGACCGTGAAAAGAAATAACAAAACAAATCTTGCCGATCGATTCCGAGAATGAGATTGCATCATAGTTGTCTTGAGAAAGCTCTCGGGAGAATTCTTAATCACCAAGAAAGGCCAACAGACGACGCTAATAGCAAGTCGTTCTCCCTCCAGTAGCATCTATCCGCAGTCTTAATTTGCTTCGTACTTCACACGGCCGCCGACGATGACTGTCTCGGCTTTGCCGTGAAGTTGCCAGCCGGCAAATGGCGTGTTTTTGCTTTTTGAGTGAAATTGGGAGGGATCGACTGTCCAGTGGGCGTTGGGGGCGATGATCGTTACGTCGGCATCAGCTCCTACGGCTAGCGTGCCTTTCGAGATACCGAGGATGCGAGCAGGGTTGATTGTTAGCTTTGCCAAGGCAGTTGGCCAATCGAGAATACCTGGTTCAATAAGCTTTGTGACAACTAGCCCAAGGCATGTTTCCAAGCCGACGATGCCAAACGGAGCTTGATCGAGTTCTCGCATTTTCTTTTCTGGCGCGTGCGGGGCATGATCGGTGCAAATTACGTCGATCGTGCCATCGGCCAAACCGGCGATGCAAGTTTCCACATCGCGACGGCTCCGCAGCGGTGGGCTCATTTTAAAGTTCGAATCGAACGATCGCAGGCATTCATCCGTCAGCGTGAAATGGTGTGGGCAAATTTCCGTAGTTACTCGAACACCGCGGGCCTTCGCCCGGCGGACGAGTTCGACACTGCCGCCGCTGGAAATGTGCATCACATGAATTCGCCCGCCCGTGGCGGCAGCCAGCGAAATGTCACGCCCAACCATCACGTCTTCTGCGGCGCCAGGCATGCCGGCCAAGCCAAGGATCAGCGAAGTCAAACCCTCATGCATCACGCCCCCACGGGTTAGCTCTAGCACCTCTTCGTGGTTTAAGATGGGCTTGTCGAACATCAGCGAGTATTCAAACGCCCGCCGCATGAGTTCCGGATCGTACACCGGCGCACCGTCGTCGGTAAAACCAACCGCGCCCGCTTTTACAAGCTGCCCCAATTCGGCGAGCTCTTTGCCTTCACGGTTTTTGCTGACACATGCGACGACATACAAATTGCAATTGTCTGCCCGCGCCGCTTGATGTTGAATAAACTCGACGCTGGCCTGCGAGTCGATCGGCGGGTCGGTATTTGGCATGCAAGCGATTGAAGTAAAGCCACCAGCCAAAGCCGCTGCTGTGCCCGTAGCGATAGTTTCGTCTTCCTCTCGCCCCGGCTCGCGCAAATGTACGTGCATGTCAATCAGCCCCGGCGAAACAATCTTCCCTTGAGCGTTGATAATGCGATCTTGGCCGTTAGGTGACACATCATAACCAGCGATGCGGCCATCTTCGATCAACAGATTGGTGACACGATCCAAGTTTTGGCTAGGATCAATAACTCGACCATTTTGAATTAATATTTTCGGCATAAATTACGATTCGTCTTGTGCTCCGCAAACCAACCACAATACAGCCATTCTTACCGCCAAGCCGTTAGTAACTTGATTCAGAATCAGTGAGTGGTTGCCATCGGCCACATCGGTGGTGACTTCCACGCCGCGGTTGATGGGGCCAGGAGCAAGGATCAAAATGTCTCGTTTTGCCCGAGCGAGTCGTTCTCGGTTCATGGCATAAAGTAGTGCATACTCGCGGACGGAAGGGAACGGCCGGGTATATTGACGCTCGAATTGAATGCGGAGCAAATTTAGCACGTCGCAGCGCGGCAAAATGTCATCGAGATTGTGAGAAACTTCGACGCCAAGTTGCTCCCATAACGGCGAAACCAGCGTTGATGGTCCGCAGGCAATCACGTGAGCCCCCAACTTTTGGAGCCCCCAAATGTTGCTGCGCGCGGTGCGGCTATGAGCAATGTCGCCTACCAAGGCCACCGTTAGTCCCTCAAGTGAGCCGCGCTGTTCACGGATCGTCATAATGTCCAGTAGGCCTTGCGTAGGATGCTCATGCGGACCGTCACCGGCATTGATGACCCCACAATCCAAGTTTTCGGAAAGCAGCTTCGGTGTGCCCGGAGTGCTGTGCCGAACGCAGACCACGTCGACATTCATCGCTTCAATGTTTTTTGCAGTATCAATAAAGGTTTCGCCTTTCGATAAGCTGCTGCTGGAAGCGGTAAAATCAATCGTGTCGCCGCCAAGTCTTCGCATGGCCAGCGAAAAACTGGTTCGCGTGCGGGTTGAGTTCTCGAAGAACAAGTTGGCCAACGTCTTGCCTTGCAGCACGGGAATTTTGTGCTTGCAGCCACTGGTGGCTTCTTTGAATTGCACGGCAGTATCGAGGATGAGGTTAATCTCCTCGGCCGACAGGCTTTCGATGTCGAGTAAATGTTGCCGCGTCCAAGCGGCAGGAATCGTGGCAAATTCGTCGATGGCGGTGCTCATGCGCGCGGCATCCCCGGTTTGAGGCAAACAAGGCGTTTGGATGTAGGCGATTTCATCCTAAGCTAGCAGCGTAAAAATTCTATCAAGCAGCCGTGAAAATGGGTAGCGGCGGCAATTTAACCCCGAAATTTAAGGGCATTTACCGCAGATATTCGCTGTGGACCCATTGGGCTCATCTTGCGATCGAAGGCCAATTTTTCTACGATCCCCCCCGCTTTTCGATAGGTAGTCGCTCCTCTTTTCGACAAGTTGTTTTTGTTGGCAAATCTGCGGCTTCTGCCGTGGATGAATACTCGACTATGGATTGTTGTTCTACCGATTTCCGCGTTCGATTCGCCACTATCTTGGCGCTGGTGTGCTCATGCGCGGGATGTTTGCTGGCCCCTTCGCAGCGTGTTACCGATGCTTCAGCGGAAGGAAATTACTTCCCAGAAAAAGCCGGTTCGAAAGAACAGGCCCCCACGCCTGCGGCGGGAAAGCCGGCAAGTCCGACGCCCGGTGATCTAAGCACGGCGATGGCGGAAGTCCATCAACTGGGAAAAACCGATCCATCGGCACAACAAGCCCTCGTAGATGATCTGCACCGTACCGATCCGTCGCTTTGGCCACAATTAATTCGTGCCTATCAAACGTCGCTGGCTTATCGACAACAATCGGCCGAACGAACCGCGCGACTAGCACAACAAAACGCACCGAACGGCAATTTAAATGGTATGGCAAATATGACGATGGCCCCAACGTCTGCTCCGACGGGCGCTGTGAGCGGAACTTTGCCACAAAACCAACTGGTGCAGAACAATAGCTATCCCGGAACAGCGATTTCGTCTGAACAGCAAGCTTCGGCTCCCGCAGTGTTTTCATTGCAACATGACCAGCCAAAAACGTTGCCTACATCCGTCGAAGGGGCAATTCTGCCTACATCCCCCGCCGCAGATTTTGGCGACAACTATCCTAGCACGGAACTTCCCGAAGTACGCCTGGTTGGGGCTGAGGCTGCAAGCCCAGTGTCCAATTCACCAGACGATAATTGGCAGAGTCAATTGGCTGCCGCCACTCGCACGTTGGAATCGCAGATTTCGGCCGGTGCAAATGCTTCTCCTAGTGCTACCGATCAAGCCATGCTGCGAATGTTATATTTGGCCGCGGGGCGCCGTGACGATGCATTGCGGCCCCTTATAGGCGTTTCAGCAGTAGAGCAAGAATTTTGGACGAAGGAACTTGCTGGATTAGAAAAGTTATTCGACGGCGAGCAAGATGGCGATATCTCGCAGCGTACTGCAGAAGCTACGCGACAGTTGCAGCAAGCAGCAACCAAACTAGCGCAATCGACTCCTTTGGTCGTTCACAACTTGGCTTTCTGTACCGAAGTAAGTAGCTTCGGTGTTTACAAGCCAATGGTCACACAACGGTTTAAACCAGGTCAGCAATTGCTACTGTATGCTGAAGTGGAAAATTTTGTGAGCGAGCCGACCGAAAAAGGTTATCGTACGTTGCTTAATAGCCGTTACGAAATTCTCAATCGCGCCGGCAACCGCATTACCAATGAAGATTTTGGTTTAATCGAAGAGCATTGTCGAAATCTGCGACACGATTTCTTTGTGCGTTACTTTCTCAAGTTGCCACAGTCATTGCCTGCTGGACAATATACTTTGAAATTGACAATGGAAGACACCGCAGCCGTCAAAACTGCCAACGGGCAGATTCAATTTGAGATCGTAGAATA
Organism: uncultured Pirellulales bacterium; assembly: GCA_964538425.1. Taxonomy (GTDB): domain Bacteria; phylum Planctomycetota; class Planctomycetia; order Pirellulales; family JADZDJ01; genus JADZDJ01. The sequence continues at coordinate 5,817 of CAZIGP010000253.1, forward strand.
ACGCGTCGGCCACAAAGCATCGCCAAATTATCTGACAGCGTGCCTCTTGATATTTGCTTTTCGCGCTAACGCGGCCGGCTGTATCCCTCAATGATTCGGCCCAAGTAAAAGGTGGCGACGCCCATCACGAGCAAAAGCAGCATCGATTTGACGTTAATAGCCTGCTCTAACTGTAAAATGATGGCCACCAGCGGCACAATCAAACCAGAAATTTGCAGTAATCGACCAATACTTGCCATAGAGGTGTCGTGCGGGTGAAATGGAGAGCCGAATCGTTCATCATCATAATGCACAGTAACGACAGTGAAAGGGTGCGTGCTGATTAGAGGGCTTGGTCCCTAACGAAGTAATGCTTTGGTGCTACAATACTGACATGGAGCATCAGCACAGGCCCTCTTTATCGACCGTACTTTGGCGAGCTTGGCGACGGCGCTGCCCCATTTGCGGCCGCGGAAAATTGTTTCGTGGCTGGTTTCGGATGCACGAGCAATGCCAAGATTGCGGTTTCAAGTTCGATCGCGGCCCGGGATATTGGCTTGGCTCCATCTATGTTAACTATGGGCTGACGGCACTATTAGTTACCGCTGCATACTTTGTGCTGTTTTTTACCGATGCTTTGCCGCAAACCACAGTATTGTGGTTGCTAACGGCATTTTGCGTCGTGTTCCCGCTCTGGTTCTTTCGTTATGCGCGCAGCGTATGGATTAACGTCGATCTGTATTTTGATCCCACCCAAGTGGAAGAAGTGCGACTTGAAG
>CAZIGP010000254.1:0-6568 GCA_964538425.1 uncultured Pirellulales bacterium
CTGCAATTAGCCACGCCCGGGCAGCTACTCGCTGTGCGCCGCCAAGCGAAACGACTTGCTCGTGGGGTGTCGCTCGTCGATATGGTTTGGGTTGATGCTTTGGTTCAGGCTCGCCGCCTTACACCATATCAAGGAGCAGAAATTAACGCCGGTCGGGGCGATCAATTGATTGTTGGCCCCTATTTATTACAGAAGCGGCAAGCGCAATTAGGATATGCCGATGCTTTCATCGCTATCGAGCGTGATTCGAAGGCCGTCGTGCAACTCATCGTGACCCGCGAAGGTGAACAAGACGGCATCAACCAGAGTAAAAATTTATCCAAAGCACTGACGACGCTGGTTGCGAAATTTGCCGACATTCAACCCGGCGGCATTACGAAACTACTGGCGGCAGGGCAAGATAATAAAACGGCTTGGGCAGCTTATTCTTTACTTAATGGTGTTTGTGTTGCTCAGTGGCTTGCCTGCCAAGGACGATTTTCTCCCACGGCTGCATTAGAAATTGTGCGGCAAGTTGTTGGGGCTTTGGCGACGCTGGAATCGGCTGGCATAGTGCATGGTGACGTTTCCGCCTCGGCGTTAAGAATTTCTTCCGATGGATTGGTGCAATTAACCCGCACGGGAATTCGTGGTCTTGTTCGACCTAATGAAACAATCGATGTCAAGCGTTTGCCTTTAGAAGCATTCGACTATCTTTCGCCGCAGCGAATAAGCGATCGCGATTTGCCCAACGCCTACTCCGATGTTTTTGCCTTTGGCTGCCTATGTTGGCATCTACTTACAGGCAGAACGCCAATGGTCGGCGGTAATCATGCGACCAAACTTGAGGTGGTAAAAACAGCAAAGATTCCCGATATCCGCCGCTATGCCCCTGAAGCTTCTCCTACGTTGCTAATGGTGTTGGATCAATGTATCAAATCAAACAAGGCCGATCGCCCACAATCTTTTGCCAAAATTGCTGAATTGCTCGGAGCCCCGACACTGGCTGGCCGGCGAGTTATCGTCGACACAATCGCTCGTAGCCGGCGCAGCACGATTCGACCCAATTGGCAATGGCGTGTGCGAACCGGCATGCGTCGCGTAGCAACGCCTCTTGCTGCAGCAGCAACGTGCGCAGCGCTCCTCGCAATTGCGACCTGGCCTCTCTGGCGACCTCGATTTATGCCTGAAAAAACGGTTGCAACGGCTCCGGCGGCGATTGCCTATTCAACGAACAAAACCACACCTGCGAAGGCTGAGCAAACCCCAATTTCTTCATCTCTTTTGACTGTTGACGATGTTCAATCGAATTCCGCTACAACCAATCAGGTGCGCCTGGCAAATTATCAATTGGCCGAACAGCACCGATCCATGGTTGAATTACCCAGCAATATTGAAATCCCCGCAACGTCGATCCGATTACGGCCAGGTGATATCATCCGTGGCCAGAAATCGCAACGAGTTCGCATTCTCGTGCCCCCCAATGGTTTAGCTGTTACCGTCGAAGATGTACGCTTTGAAAACGTCGATTTCATCTGGCGCAACAAACCAGAACGAATTACATCTCCCGATCGAAACGCTATCGTAGAACAGCAGGCTCGATATACCGAGTTTGTTGGTTGTACATTTCAAGCCGTTGAAGCAGCGCCTTTCGGTTTGCCTCCTGCGATTCGATTGCATGGTGGCACCATTGGATCGGCCACGCTGGCACCAGCCCGTAAAGTTCGACTCGAGCGTTGCGTACTAAGCAGTGTTGCCGTAGGGGTACTGAATGCTTCCTCCGGCCCTGTGGCAGTTGAGATGCACGACACGCTTTCTACTGCAAAAGGCCCGCTCCTTAAGCTTCTTGATCTTCCATCGGTGGATGCTCCGCTAGCAATCAGTCTTCAGCATGTCACGGTACGAGGAGCTGGTTCGGCCATCGCATTGACTGCCTCGCGTTCAAATGTTGCATGCGGAGCGATTTCAATTGAGGCCACGGGTTGTGCTTTTGCCCTCGAACATAACGGTGCACTTTTAACCTTTGTAGGCGAATATCTACCAAAAACGGCTACCAATGGCAGAATGCCGATTGATTGGACTGGACAAGGTTCGTTGTCCGAGATCGACACTCAGGTGGCGAATTGGCATCACGATGGCACGATTGAAACATTGCCCGATGAAGCAGTGGCAGTCGAAGGCCTCGTAACTGGCAAGTTGGAATTTTCCGGATCGGCCGGTAACGATCCGGCGACTTCGCGACTAATCTCTTGGCTCGCCCCACTTCTGAACGACGAACCACCTGGCATTGGTGATTCACTCCCGGCTTTGCCTTTGTTGAATTTGCCTGTAGAAAAATAGTGACATAAAGTTGAGTGTCAGTTGGGTACATCTCATCCTCGATCCCAGCTTGGCACAAGCTCTACAAGAATTTGCTTGCGTCCTCGCGGGGAGCAGATTTTATGCGGCGTTTTCTTTTTCAACTTTGGCATGACGACCAGGCCGCTACGGCGGTTGAGTATGCTGTGATGTTGGCATTAATTCTGATTGCCGTGATGGGCGCCATCGGCGCCGTTGCGCAACAAACCGGCGGAATGTGGGGCAACATCAAGTCAGATCTCGACTCCAGCGGCTTTGGTTCAGGGTCATAATTTTTCCAGAGCGATAAAGCGAAAGCCCAGGAATGGCCATTCCTGGGCTTGGGTGTGACGGTCTATTTTCAAACCGTGATTTAACAAAAACCTTAGCTTGCCACACCTGTCAAAAAGCCTTTCAACTGCTGGCTTCGCACGGGGTGCTGCAATTTTTCGACGGCTTTCGCTTCGATTTGCCGAACTCGTTCACGAGTCACTTTGAAAATTCGGCCCACCTCTTCTAAGGTGTAAGTGTAACCATCACCTAGCCCATAACGTAAGCGAATGATTTCCCGTTCGCGGTACGTCAGGGTTTTCAGCAAGCCTTCGATTTTTTGCCGCAAGATGCTGTTGCCAGCCGAATAGACAGGGCTTTCAGTGCCGTTATCTTCGATGAACTCACCAAAGCTGCTGTCTTCGCTCTCACCGACAGGACGATCGAGACTGACCGGATGCCGACCGATATTAAGCACGCGACGAGTTTCTTCCAGCTCAATTCCAGAAGCAATGGAAACTTCTTCGGTCGTTGGCTCACGGCCGAATTGCTGCTGCAATTGCTTGGAGACATTTCGTAGTTTTGACAGCACGTCGATCATATGAACCGGAATGCGAATCGTCCGGGCCTGGTCGGCAATCGCTCGTGTGATGGCTTGGCGAATCCACCACGTGGCATACGTGCTAAATTTAAACCCACGGCGATATTCATACTTGTCGACGGCTCGCATCAGGCCGGTATTGCCTTCTTGAATAAGATCCAAAAAGCTGAGGCCCCGGTTGCGATACTTCTTAGCGATGCTAACTACCAGCCGCAAGTTGCCGCTGGAAAGTTGTCGTTTCACTTGCTCATAGTCGGTGAACTGGCGCGTCACCACTTCGAGCCGGTTTCGCAAACTGCGCGGGCTTTCCATGGTTAGCATCATCAAGTCGCGAAGCTCGCGACGGTATTGGGCACGTTCGTCGACTGCCGAAACATCGCTAGCCAGTTCTTTAATCCGGCGACGCAAAAATTCCATTCGTCGTGAAAACTCGCGCAATTGCTTTACCAACGGTTGAACGCGACGAGTTCGCAAACTGAGTTCTTCAACCAACTGCAATGCTTTGCGACGGCGGCGGCAAAAGCGGCGACGCGATTCGTTCCATTCCGTTCGATCGGTGCTTTTGCGAATTAATTTGCGGAAGTCATCGCGATTCGCTTGGCGGAGGTGCCCAAGCGTCTTCAAATTATGCGGCATGCGGGCCAGAATTTGTTCTTTCGTCAATCGTTCGGTCAAAGAAACTTTGATCGTGCGATCGAACGGCAACACGCCGCTAAATACTTTGTTGAGCGTGTCGATTGTTGCCTGCATGGCGAAGTTGCAACCCAACACCGAACGGCGAAATCGCTTTCGCGTCACTTCGATTTTCTTCGCTAGCGAAATTTCCTGCTCTCGCGTGAGGAGAGGAATAATCGCCATTTGGCTCAAATACATGCGGATCGGATCGTCGCTAAGCTTTGGCAGGTCTTCGGCCGTCAACATCGGGCCATCGTCTTCGACTGCTTCCGCTTCACGCTTCGAACCATCGAGCGGCTGCACGCCATTGGCCGGTGGATCGTTGAGCAACTCGATGCCCGCTTCATCCAGGGCCATCAGCAAGTTGTCGAGTTTGTCGGGATTGACTGCCTCGTCGGGCAGATAAGAGTTGACTTGGTCGTAAGTCAAATATCCTTGGGTCTTCCCCATCGCGACCAGTTCTTGCAAATCCTTATTCGAATGGTCCACCGGATCCTCCTTCGCGCCTCCATGCGACGCGGAGTTGGTCTGGACGTATTAACATCCAGACTACCAATCATCCTCGTCCAGCCAGCGATCAATTTCCTGCGGGAATCGCTGACTGGGCGTGACAAAGCTCTCACCCTTCCGTGGGCGAAGAAATGCCTTGTCGTGTTCGCTCTTGGGCGATGATCTGGTTTAGTAATTCCAGCTCATCGTGTGGTTCATGTTTGTTTTGTTTCAAGGTTTGCACTGTGGCGTGCAATCGATGGTCGTCGCGACGGTGGCGAATCCGCGCAAGTAAATCGCGCAGCCAACCGTTGATGTCGGCCGTAGCCTTTGCTTGGGCTCGTTCGTCAAGGTCGACGAGCAGGCTTTTGAGCGCCGGTTCTTCGAAATCGAGCATCAATCGATCAAAGTCGGGCGTGATGCCAGCGTGATTTAATTCGCAGCAATGCGAAAAAATTCGCTGCGCGGTAGACGACCCCATCTCACTGGGCTGAATCACTTCGGCAATCGCCGGCACGGCTTCAGGTTCTAAAACAATAATTTCGAGTAGTTCTCGATCGAGCGGCGACATCGGTTCGAGGCGCTGGTAATTGTCATCACTGGCGATATTCTCATGGGGCTGTTCCGGACGTTTCGCTCGTTGTCGCAAATCTCGCAGCCGCTCACGCAGCGCTTCCTCAGCGACAGAAAATTGTCGTGACAACCGCGAAAGTATTTGGTGTTCTCGCAAACGCACCTGCGATGGGGTGCTGGTCTGCATGCGCGGAGCGAGTGCCAGCGTATTAAGCATGTCTTCAATCGCTTGATTCACCTGATGGGTATTTGGTCGTGGGCCAAGCTTGCCATGCCAAATATTAAGTTTATGTTCCAATGCATCTACTGCACTGTTGAGAAACTCCTTAAATGCTTCCGGCCCGCGCTCCAGTAAAAAGTCAGCCGGATCGAGACCATCGGGCAGCGTGACAATTCGCAAATCGACTTGCTCGGCGATAAACAATCCGAGCACTTCATTCGCACGCCGCTGGCCGGCTTCATCGCCATCGAGCACCAGGGTGATCGAATCGGCAAACCGCCGAAGCAAGCGAATATGTCGTTCGCCTAGCGCGGTGCCCAACACCGCCACGGTGTTATCGAAACCAAACTGCCGTGCCACGATCGTATCGGTGTAACCTTCCATCACCACCGCCACATGGTTTCGGCCAATGGCATCACGCGCTGAATTGAGCCCGTACAGCATACTGCTCTTCGAAAACAGCGGCGTCTCAGGCGAATTGATGTATTTCGCGGGATTATCGTTCGCGAGATGAGGCAAAATCCGTCCGCCGGTCGCCACACTGCGGCCTTGCACATCATGAATTGGGAACAGCACTCGCCCGCGGAAGCGATCGTAAACCCCGGGCCCGTCTTGTTTGCGAACGACAAGACCAACCGTTTCCAGCAGTTTCGCGGGAATCTCGCTATTCAGTGCCTGTTGAATTAACCAATCCCATCGATCGGGTGCAAATCCCAAGCGGTATCGCCGAATGCTCTCGGGCGAAATTTTTCGCTCTGCCAAATAACGCCGTGCGGGTTCGGCTTCGGGAGCATCGAGCAAGCATTTGTGAAATCGTTCTTCGGCCCAGGCCATAGCCTGGTAAAGCGCCCGTTTCTCATCAGCGTCGGTTTTGTTTACGCCGGGCCGCGAAGGCTTGAGTTGAATTCCTGCTCGCTCCGCCAACATCTTGAGCGCTTCAGCAAACTCGACATTCTCCATCTTCATTATGAAGTTGAAGATGTCTCCACCGATATCACAAACCCAGCACTTGAACGATTGCCGTTCGGGGTTTACTTGTAAGCTAGGGCGCGAGTCGTTGTGCCAAGGGCAAAGTGCCTTGTAGTTTCGCCCTTCACGGCGAAGTTGCACGTAGCTGCCAACCAACTCGACAATGTCGATGGCCTGGCGAACGCGCTCTTTGGCGTCGTACGACGAACCGGTAGACACTGGCGACTCCTTGCCGTGCGTACGGGGCGAGAGGTGGTTAATCGGCCCAAATCAGAACATCGGCCGGAGGGTCCACCTTGACCATTGGGGATCCCGATGCTCAACCCTCGTAGAGCACCAGGCGTTGCCTTCCATAGCAACGCGTGGATTATAGGCTGGAGCAATTTTGCGGGTCAAGCTGACAAATTTCCGCTTTGCAAACGACAGCAACCGTCGTTGGGAAATCTGGTAAGAAG
>CAZIGP010000255.1:0-6535 GCA_964538425.1 uncultured Pirellulales bacterium
GGATACAGCCAGGCATGGCTGTCGGTGGCAACACTGATTACGACATTGTCTCTGGGCCGAATAGTTTTCGGCGGCTGGATGGTGTCAAGATAGGCCTGGGTGGAAACCTTTACATCCGGAAAATCCACCGCGATCGCGTCTGCAACCTGGTTGACGAATTGCAGCAGCGCACCGGCCTTCGTGCCCTCGGCATCGTCGATGGCTTTACACTTGGCACACCGGCACAAGGGCCATCCATCATCCTGCGAGATGCTGATGATCCGAGCATTGGGATTGAGTTTCAAACTCTCTTTCGCTCTGGCGATGACGAGTTTCAAAACTTCGGGATTTGTCAAACATAACTGATGCGGCTGTCGCTTTCCGTCGAGTTCCTCGTAGTATTCCGGATGCTTGTCCCAGAATTCCTCGGGCGGAAGTATCACATGAAAGGTATGGCCGTTTCCCTCTTTCGTGTGCTCAAAGGAGCCACCCCACTCCGGCGGCAGCGCCAGTTTCATGGAGGTTGTACGGTTTCGCAACGCCCAGTCCGGATAGAACGCATCGTAGTAATAGGGATCTCGAAGCTCCAGCACAGGAACGAAATGCCTGGGTACGGGCCTGAACTGCAACTCGGCGGAATTTGGAACGGAATGGGATTTGTAATCGTACCACCGGCATCCAAGATCCTCTTCCAGAAGCGCATAGACGGCGTAGAGAGGTCCGCGCCGTTTGCCTCCCCACAGAAACAACGTTTCTCCCTGGACTGCAATCGCATACCCTTCATCTTTCAAATCCAACCTGGAGTCATCAGGATTCTGTTCCTCGAACAACTTGGTCATTCCGATGCTGATTTCCCGCCCGGAGATTGCGTAATCACCGCCTTCCTTGACAACAGGAAACTCCGCTCCGGTCATTTCCTTCAGCCATTTTGCTAATTCCTCGGCGGCTTTCGCTTCCTGCATCGTGGGATTCGAAGCAAGCAGGATTGCGTAGTGCGATTGGTTATTCGATGCCAGAGTCAGCTCAGGGCCGGGCTTGCCGGTTGGTTTCAGCCAGTTTTCCCAGCGTTTGGGTCGCGCCGCATTCTCTGCGTTCGCGGAAGTCGCGATTGCCAGCATGCACCCGATGACGCAGAAACATACGATTGGATAGAACCTAAGCATGCACATTTTTCCTGCGTGGAAATGAAAGACAACATTCTCCGCTCATTGAACGGATGAATTTATCCTTGACGCAATTGCGCCCGCGCTGATTGCCTGAACAAACAGCGCCGAGGGACGCAATCCATCAAACGACTTCTTTTCGGAAAGGCTCAGCTTATGAACTGAAATGCGTACAACTTGCTGGCACGCATCTCAAATTGCAAACGGACGGGCCGGCCCACCAGCGAGGACACGTCAGGACCTTGCTTCCAGCTCACTTGTGAGGCGACGTGATTGTCCAGAACAGGCGTGGCGTCTTGCAGTGTGTAGCCGGCAATGGGATTGCTGTTTTCGTCGAGGATTGCCACTTTGATGTAGCCCACGGCACTACAATCTGCGTTCAATTCCAGATGCTTGCCTTTGAAACGCACCACGGGTGTGGTGAATGTCCCGCCGACGTAATCGGCATCCAGAGAGACGAAGCCATCGAGTCGTTGTCGAACAAGTCGAAGCCCGCCGTCTTTTTTGGCGACAGGATAATTGTTATGGGTGAAATGCGTTCCGCAGTAATACTGCCAGATCTCATCACCCATGCGCAAGATACCTAGACACGGCCAGATGTTGCCGCCATCCCAACTGCCGGTGGGGCCCAACGGAATGTACGGCTTGCGTTCCGGTCGATTCCACATTGCGCCGTCGCGGCTCACTGCCAATTGAACTTCCTGGAGTCCGTCGTTGACGACCTGAGGGCCGCGATATTGGAAGATAGTGGCCAGACCAATGTACACATCCTGTGCCCACGGGTATCGGGTAACTGGCATGGTCTGCAAGTCGGTGCGTGGTAAATCCTCATCGTCACAGGCATAGGCGTGTTGGTACATCGGAAAATCGATCGGACCTACATACAATCCATATTTGTTGGCCTTGCGGTTCGGTGGCATCATCCGTGCAGGATAGGGTGTCTTCATTGGGTCGTCGATTTCAACAAGGTCCAAAGTCCGCGCTCGACGATGGGTTCGCAAATAGACGTTGTATTTGCCGGTTTGTTCGTTGTAGAGCAGGTTCGGCTGGGAGTCGTGCGGAAACGGAGATGCGGCTGGCAGATGTACTTTCCAGCGTAATCCGTCCGGGCTGGTCAACAGGAAGATGCCGCCGCCCGTCCCATCCCAGAGGGGCAACTTTTTAGACTCCTCCCACATTGCTGTTGTGCCGTAGCCGGCGCAGAGCGCTTTGTAGCGATGTTCGTCTGGTCCGTTGGGATCTTTCATCACCGGCGCGTAGACCACCCCTGGCATTACGATGTTGTTCTCTCGCTCACCATACCAGTTGAAGAGGTTGACGTTTGGCCGCTCCCAGTGCAAACCGTCCTTGCTCGTGGCATAGCAGACACTTCGCGGAACATTCGGATCCTTGGGTACACCGGTGTAAGCGTCGTACCAGAGCTTGTAAATTCCACCATCTTCAATAACGGACCCATAGAATCCCAATACCATCGATTCCCAAGGTTTCTCAGGCATTAGCACGAAGTCTGACTTGATGGGTGGATTCACCGTCAATCGGACATTCTTCTTCTGGTCAACAAATCGCTCGTCGATGAACAACTGCTTTTGATTGCCGATATTGAATTCCTTGGTCGGCTTCGAGTCTTCTGACGCCTTGACGTCGGAATCAGCCGATTTCTCATTTGATTGAGCGGCCGAACCAAGTCCGAGAGTAACTGCGCCTGCGCCAACCACCTGAGCAAACGATCGTCGCGAAATGCCGCGCATGAATTGTGTCTCCGTTTAAGTACATGGGTGCCGATCTGTATAAAATCATCTGGACAACTACAGTACGAATTGTCTCTCGCAATGTAAACCCCCTCTGTGTGGGTAAGTGAGTGCATACGGCATTTCTTCTTTGGCTTTTTGGCACCCCGACGACTAGCAAAAAACACTGATATTTTAGGAATAAGCTTATGGGATTCCTCTTGGCCAACGTAGAGATCCGTTACGTTGCGCGATGATTTTGTGGCGGCATTTGCAAAGCCTGCCACTGTTATTGCCGCTTTACATCCCCCTTAGATGTTCATTATATCACGATTGTTGACATAATTTGTACGTATCTTATATAATCAATGCTCAAATGTTAGATGCTTTTTGAAGGGAACACACGGACAATGCGCCAACAGCACGAGCTTATTTAGATGATGCTTCAACTGTTACTTATTGCTGCTTTGGCTGAAGTGAACGCGCCTACTGAACCGCGGTCTGATCTGATCGAAGTGCCCATCGGACAGCGACAACTTTTTCTCGATGATTTTTGTGTTGCCAAAAAAGAACGAGTGCAAGCGACAATGCACTCGCCAGAAAAACGCGGGGCAGTTATCAGGCCCGACGTCCTTGCGGATGGATCTCGCATCCAAACCTACGGGACGGTTCCTCTGTGGTCGCCCGAGGAACGTGTTTTCAAAATGGTTTACATGGCGTTCCCGATGGAAAATCACGATCAGATCGGTGCCGCCTTAGCCATTTCGGAAGACGGCATTCACTGGAAAAAGCCCGACCTTGGCCAAGGCGTGACCGTAAGAGGTTCAACGTCGAATAACCGGATCTTTGTCGACCGTGATTTGCGATGGGGCGACAATGCCCTGTGGAATGTGATTCGTGACGAGCATGACTCGGACCCAAGCCGCCGTTACAAGGGATTGTTGGGCGCTGAGGGGCGCATCCCTGTTGTCAGCAGCGACTGTATTCACTGGACAAAACTTACAGGCCCAAAAATTCCGTCGCACGACACGTCAACGCTGACGTATGACGAACCGCGGCGGCGCTATCTGGCGGTTCTGAAAACCTTCAACGAATCAGGTCGGGCGGCTGCACTTTCCATCAGCGAGGATTTTCAACAGTGGAGTACCCCGCGGCTGTGCTTCAGCACAGATAAGATCGATCAAAAGATGGCCCACAAGGTTGTTGGTGAGCGCATCCATAACAAACGTTTTACGATTCCATTATTTGTCGACCCCGAACCGGGTCCTAATTTCAAGCCACCTGCGGGACATATTCCAACCTGGCGGGCCGAATGTTATGCCTTTTCTATTTTTCCCTACGAAGGCCTGTATATCGGCCTTCCGATGATTTATTACCCTACAGGCCAAGAACTACCTACGCGCAATAACACGGATGGTTTCCACAACATTCAACTCGCCATGTCGCGGGATCTGACCGAGTGGAAAAGGCTCGGCGAACGCGGCACTTTTATTGGTCCTTCGCCAATCGATGCAGGATTGATCGGAGTTTTCGACCGGCAAGAACTCATCCCGCCGAGTAGGCCTGTGCTCATGGGAGACGAGCTTTGGTTTTACTACACTGGTTTTAAAACACGCATTCCGCCTTTCTCGCGCAATACCGATGGCAGCCCGCGAGATCCTGCGACGCTGACTGCGGACGAACGAGCTGATCTTGCCGACGGATGGTCCGCGATTTGCCTGGCAGTGTTGCGGCGTGACGGTTTCGTCTCATTGAATGCAGGTGAGACACCAGGCACGCTATTAACGAAGCCATTCGCCGCACGTGGGACAAAGCTATTGATTAATACTGACGCTTCTGAGGGACATTGCAAGGTCGAAGTGCTGGATGCCCAGCGTAAAATCTTAGCCATATCCGAGCCAGTTGTCGGTGATCAACTCCGTGCTGGTGTGTCATGGAAGTCTGGTAATTTGACAGATCTCAAAGGAAAGGTTGTGTGTTTGCGATTTACGATGCGCAAAGCGCAGCTCTATTCATTCTGGTTGGATGAGTAATTCTCTCGATCAGACAGTGGTGAAGCCACTTTTAGTAAAAAGTGAGTGTATGCACAGAATTAACAGAACTTGCTGGCTCTTCATGGTCTTGGCGATAAGCAAGATTGCAAACGCCGAAGATCTTGAGACCACTCCGTCGAAGAAAATCAAGGTACTTTCCTCCGATTTCTTCACGCATTGCGCGCTCGTTTGCGTGGATATCCAGGAACAAGAGCGAAAGCCGGATTTGACTCAAGAACAGTTGCCAATCCTTTGGCGCAAGATGGGGTTTACGGCACAAGATGTCAATGCCGCCAGTGCCTTCGCTTGGGATGTGTGCCGACCAAACGCCGTGAAGGTAGTGGAAGCTTGTCGCAAACACAATTTAAAAATTGTGTTTGTGCACTGGGGCTATCAGTTTAATGATGGTGTGGACCTTGACCCAGATATTTACAGAATGATGCGTGAAACGCATGGCGATGACGCCGCAAATTGGCCACATCATCTCAGCTCGCCCGACTCAATGCCCGCAAAAGTGTTTCATGTTCAGGCAGGTGAATATGTCCTTGCAAAGACCTCGCAGGATACGTTCACGTCTACGAATATTGGATTCCTGTTACGCAATTTGGGAATCAAGCATATTGTGTTCATTGGTGGTCATACAGGCGCATGCCTGGGCAAGACGGCTGCTTCGGCTAAACGTGCTGGCTACGAAATTTTATGCATCACTGATGCTACGTATAACGCTTGCGAGTCCGTTCGTCTGAGGAACATCCAAGAAACGAGTTATGATCATGTTCTTACGACGGATGCTTTTCTGCGAGCCATAGGGAAGTGATTATCGTGGCAATTCGATATTCCTTCTCTGCTGCTTCTGTTTCATCAATTGCCATATTCAAGAGGGACAAAAAGTGTTGACACGTGAGACGTTTACCGGCCCTTGGGCGGGATTACCGGTTGCTTGGAGCGACAACGATCGATTTGACGAGGTAACCTATCGGGCAGACGTGGCCCGTTGCTGCGAGGCAGGTGTGCCGGCTGTTTACACGGGCGGAACGACCGGAGAATTTTATGCAATGGAGTTCAACGAATTCCAAGCGGTGACCCGCGCAACCCTCGAAGAAAGTCATGCCCGAGGCAAGCCGGTCATGGTCGGCTGCAGTTCTACATATACTCTTGGTGCGGCGCGGCGCGCGGCTTTTGCCGCCGAGTGCGGCGCCGACGCGATCCAAGTTGCTATGCCGTTTTGGATGGAGATTGGTAACTCAGAAATTGTGCCTTTCTTCAAAGAAGTTGCACGTGCTGCTGGCGGATTGCCCTTGTCTATTTATGAAACGATGCGTGCGAAGAAAGCTTTGACGCTTGACCAACATCGCGCTATCAAAGATGCCGTTCCCAGTTACTTAGTGCTCAAGGCCAATGGAGGCACTTTGGGTTGTACTCCGGAGGGTTGCCGAGCGCTTTCTGAGATAGTGAATGTCTTCGTTGGCGAACACGAGTTTGGCTCATTGGGTCGGCTCGGGGCCAAGGGGTGCTGTAGCTCGATTGTTTATTGGAATCCCCGTTTGATCCTAGCCCTTTGGCAACAAGTGAAGCAACGGGACTGGGCGAAAGTTGATGCGATGTGCCTTCACTTGAGTAGATTGTTTGACTT
>CAZIGP010000256.1:0-6526 GCA_964538425.1 uncultured Pirellulales bacterium
CCTGCTCTTCGGCCGGGTCACCTACGAAATGATGGAGGCCGCGTGGCGGCCGGCGGCGGCGGGAGTGAGGCCGGATTGGATGTCCGACTGGATGGTGCCGTTCGCCCACACAATCGACGCGGCGAAGAAGTACGTTGTGTCGAGCACCCTGGAACGCGTCGATTGGAACGCGGAACTCGTGCGTGGGGATCTGGGAAAGGCCGTCGAGCAGCTCAAGCAGCAGCCGGGTAAGGAGCTGTTCGTCGGAGGCGTGAAGCTTCCGCTCGCGCTCGCGGAGCTGGGGTTGATCGATGAGTACGAGTTCGTCGTGCATCCCAGACTCGCAGGCCACGGCCCGACATTGTTCGCAGGGCTATCGAAGTATGTCGACTTGAAACTCATCGGCCGGCAGGAGTTCGGCTCGGGCGCGGTTGTGATGCGGTATGAACCGAAAAGGTAATGGGTGCGTTTAACGTCTGCGGGGTATGAACGGAGGGGGCGAGGATTAGCGTATTTTTTGGGCAGATCTTTGCCAGGGCGTTTTCTGGATAAACTCGCTCAAAAACGGCGAAAAGGCGACCTAATCGGCAAACCTTAACAGGTGTTTTGCCGCTTCGGTAGAGTCTAGCGGTCCTGCGGGTTAAGCCACTCGATCCTCATTTTCGCAATAGAAGCGATGCGATGGGTCGAACCACCTAAATGGGCATTGCTCATTGGGCAAGCTGCCGAAAACTTTTCTTTCTTATCAGTTCTCTCTCGAATAACGGCAAGTACGATTATGCAAGCAAAATCCATCACAAAGTATTTCGTGGTCGCTTGGGGATTAACGCTGTTGGTGGCCCAATCTGTCGCCGGGGCTGAAGAGGCATCGCCGGCAACACTGCCACCCATGCCGATGCCGGTGCCTGTTTACTCGTTAGCGGATGCCTCGGTGCTCAAAAATTCCACGGATGTGACAAGCTCCACGGACGTGACTACGAATTTGCCGTCCGTAACTGCTACGTGTGCTTCGCCTAGTCAATGCTCGAATCAACAATGTCCTTGCCCGAATCAATGCGGCGAAGACTGTGGTTGCTACAAGTGTTGTGAGTGCGGTCGGCCAGGGCAATTTTGGATTCGGGATGAATATCTCGGCTGGTGGGCTAGCCCGGGACAAACTCCGGTGCTTGTCGCGACGAGTCCCGACGGCACGTTGCCCGCAACCGTACCGTTGTATGGCGGCGAGTCCTACAATGGCGATTATCGCTCTGGCAACTGGGTGCAAGGTGGCATGTGGTTCGATTGTTGCCATACCCATGGAATTCAAGCCGATTATTTTTTCATCGGTCAGCAAAATTCACCGTTTTTCGCTAGCTCCAACGGCGATCCTGTTTTGACCCGTCCTTTTATCGACGCCAATACCGGTGAGCCGGCGGAGGAGTTGATTGCGTTTCCTGGTATCGTCACCGGCAATGTCAACATCCAAAACTACAACTCGTTGCAAGGCGCCGGTGTGTCGGGAATGTGCAACCTTTGTTGCTGCGAAGGCTGCTGTTCGAGTTACTGCAAACCATGGTGCCAGGAAGACTGTAGCCGACTGGATTTCATCTACGGCTTTCGCTTCTACAATTTCAACGACAATTTGTCGATCAACGAAGATCTGACTTCGATCGATCCGAGCAGTGGAGTTCCGATCGGGACGCGCATTCAGGTTCAAGATAGTTTCGCAACCCGCAGCAATTTTTACGGCGGAGAACTCGGGCTGATTTATCAGCGTTGGCGCGGCCGCTGGATGCACGAAGGAACGGCGAAGGTAGCGCTCGGTGGTTTAAACTCGGTGGTGTGGATCGACGGCAGCACGATCGTGAGCTTTCCTGGACAGCAAACCGCCGTGAACGAAGGCGGGCTCTTGGCGTTATCTAGCAACATTGGTCGCCATGAACACAACAGCTTTACCGCGATTCCGCAGTTCTCGTATCGCATTGGTTATCGCGTGACCGAACGGTTGACGCTGCTGGCCGGATACACACTGATTTACTTCGGTGAAGTCGCACGGGCCGCGGATCAAATCGACTTGGTGGTGAACCCCAACCTGATTCCGCCGCCGGTCGGTGGTGGGCCTGCTCGCCCAGCCTTCAACTACAACCCTTCAGATTTAATTCTGCAAGGGATTACGCTGGGCGGAGAATTTAGCTTCTAGGCTTGCGGCGGCTGCCGCCGGGATCGATGGGAAATACAACGGCCTGATTGCTCGTTTGATTTTCTGTTCTCTAGCGGCTGGAATCGGCGGCTGGAGTTATCTGTAGGACGAATCGATTGGCATCGTGGCGAGGACTACGCCACGAAGAAGCCGCGAGTAAATTCGGGTTCGGTTTGCAAAATTTCGTCGATGAGCGATGCATCGGCCTCTCGCAGTCGCAGGTTGTCGCTGCTGCTGTTTCCTCCTTGACCTGTGATGATTTCGTCGACGATGTCGAGATCGACATTTTTGGCCGCGACGTGAACCGGGGCGTTTCGCCCTTCGCCATTGCCGTAAGCGGTAAAACTTTTGAACCGCGTGCCGCCAGCATCGAACAATTCGACGCGTCCGCGTCCGCCCGCGCCATTGCCGACGATGATTTCGGGCGTGGCAGTGCCTTGGAGATTGCCGACGGCGACAAACACGCCGCCGCGATCGCTGGATTTCATCGGCAAGATTTCATCGCTGAATGCCAGTAATTTAGGTTTTTTGCCTGTCGAGGGAACGTTGGCGACCAAGTCGAACGTTCGTACGCGCGGTCGTGCACCTGGACCGTTGCCGACAACGATTTCTGCTTTGCCGTCGCCATTCAGATCGCCCGCTGCCACGGTGGCGCCGCCTTTAAATGAACTGCCAAAGGCAAGGAATGAATGCAACGCTTTATTTGCGAATGGGTCGAGATTGCTCGACCCGATGCCGATGCGGTTTTTAAACACACGAACATTGGCGCCCGTGCCTTGGCCGGGAGTTGTGATGATGTCGACGCGGCCGTCTCCATTCACATCGCCGGCAGCCACGAATACGCCACCTGTAAAGCCTTGCGGATAGGCCTCGATGCGGCCATCGACATATTCGTTACCGAGCAGATCAAAGATCTTGATCAATCCGCTACGGCCGGGGCCAGGGGCCGTGATGATCTCGGCATAGCTGTCGCCGTTGAGGTCGGCTACGGCCACGCGAACGCCGCCACGAAATGATGTGCCGTAGGGCGTAAATGTGGAAATTGTCTGGCCGGTGGCAATGTCGATAACTTTGACTTGGGTGCGCTCTTGGGAGTTGGCATCGCTGCCAAGGACAAGCACTTGGTTGGGTGTTTTCGCCGTATCGTCGTAGATGCCCGTCAGCGATACCGGTTGCGCCGGATTCAAGAGCGATCGTTTCGAGACATATTCTGGTTTCAGACCAATTTCACCGAAGTTGTAATTTATGCCGTTGGCTGCTGACGGCACAATGATGTTGGAAATGATGATGTTCGAAGTTTTGGTGCCGCCGAGAGAGCCGATGGTTGGCAAGCCAATGATGAAATTGATTGGCGGCGTTTCTGTGATGGTATAGGTGCCGGGACGCAGATTGACGAATTTGTAAGTGCCATCGGCGAGTGTTTGCGTTTGGATGTTGACCGGATTGCCGAGGTCGTCGGTTCCGGTGAGCGTGATAATGACGCCGCCTACGGGTGCTTCACCAGGATCGTAGGATCCGCTGTTGTCGGAATCGACATATTTCAGCCCGGACAATTGCGAAGGGAGTGGGAAATTGCCGAAGTTGAAACCGGTGTCTCGCTGCTGGACGGCGACAATTTGGTCGATTTCGAAATCGACATCCTGCACACCCGTTTGATTGAACGCAAATTGCAGGCTTGTGATATCTGCAAATGTAAACGCCCCGACCGTCGAGAAGCTGGCATAAGGGACGAACACGCTGAAGGAACCAGGATTTTGCGTAATCAGGCCATTAAAACTGGCCGAGCCGCCGGAACTGGTGGCTAAGATCTCGAGGCTCATCGTCGTGCCCGTGCCGACTTGCAAGAAGTTGAAGTCGAGCCGAATGCCATTGCTGCCATTGGCTAACAGGTCCTCCGACATGCCAAGCGCATTGACCAGAGGGGCGAGCAAATCGACACCATCGTATTGCAGCGTGAGCTGCGAGCCCGGGCCGCTGCTGGCGGTACCGAGGTTCATGGCGCCATTGGCCATACCGACACTGCCCACGAAGCCGCTGGCTGAAATTGGGTTTGAAGGACCAAGCACTTGGACGGCCAAGTCGCGCTCGCCGCCGATGATGCCTGCTCCGGGATATTTCATGAGATAGGGATTTGGATCCAACGCATTGATGAAAAACACATCGGGTGGATTTGGATCGGAGAAATTATCGATGTTCAACGTGCTGGCCATAAATACCGAGCCGCCGATGATATCTACCGCATAGAAAGCGGGACCGGCACTTTGCACATAGCCCGCCGGCACCACTTCGTTAATGTAAAATCGGCCGTCGGGCACGTTGGTGAACGAATAAGCGCCGGTTCCTGGCGCTGTTTGTTCTTGATCGACGAGCGTGTCTAGTCCGGGATTAAACACGCCGTCGCCGTCGTCTGCATACAGATTGATTGTGACGTTACCGAGGGGCGCATCACCGGGCGAGAAGCCGCTATTGGTTACCGTCGCGTATTTCACGCCACTTAATGTTGCAGCCAACACGCGACGAGTTTCGCAGACCTCAAAACTAAGCCGCCGCCCCCGTCGACTGGCTCGCAACCGAGCGGTCGTTGAATCGGAGCCCGAATTATGTTGTCGGCTGATCAGAGAAAATGCGCGTTCCAAAAGCGGTCGATTCACGTCGGTACTCCGAGATATTCTTCATCAGTTGCCAATCCATAGAACCTGGCCATTAGCGTCGACGGCGGTTGCCACGTCGTGCCAGCTTTAATCCACAACAACCCATCACGCCACCGATTGCCATCGACAGAAAGCCAATTGGTTCGGGCACGGCGGAAATAGCATGAAGTTCAAAATCGATGTTGGGAACTTGTTTGATGCTGTTGAATTTAACAACGATGCTCTCGACATTGGTGAGCGTTGCGCCGCTGCCAGTCAATGGTGTCAGTTGGCTGAAGAAAATTTCGATATTAAACGGCGATAAAGAATTCGGCAGACTTACATCGGCCGACGAAGTGCCGCTTGCGCTGCCGACGATAACAGCCAGATCTAATGCATTTGTGTTGGGCAGCGGTTGCGCTTCGGCGCTGATGAATTCAAACAAGAAGCGATTGTTCGAAAATCCACTGGTTAAATCGATGCCACCTAAGCCCGCGTTGCCAATGCCGTTGTAAGTTATCGTGGTCACGGTCGGAGAGGTGCCCACCGTGTTCTGTCCAAATAATTCTAGAGACCTGTCCGGGTCGTAACCAATGATGCCACTGGCGGAATTGGACGTGGGCGTACCGATTACTTGAAACAACGCCTCGCGCTCTCCACCGATGGGGCCCGGGACTTGCTCAGTGACCAAAAGGCTGCTCGTATCGACGACATAAAATTCATAAGGATCGCTGGGCTCTGCGAAGTCGTCGATTGGAATGGGAGTCGCCGATGCAACTTGTACCCACACCGCGACGAGAGACAATAGCCAGATTACGCCAACAGCGAACTTGCCCAAAGCTGGCTGAGAGTGCCACCGTGTTTTCATGTCTTGCCTGTTGCCCCAGCAAGGAGTATTTTTTTGACCCGAGGATTAAAATCTCGAAGAAGCAGTATGAATAACGGCAAACCCCCCGTCAAGGTTTGCGCAATCCGAGCAGGCGGTTGTTTTTACCTGGATCTAGCCGATCGGGGTTTGAAGCCGCGTGTGCGCAGCGCTGCCGCGGAGTTTTTTGCGGGTTTCAGCGTAAAAGCGACGAATAACGGGCTAGTTTCCGATTCTATTGTTTACCCGTCGTCGCATGAGTTTGGCTACGCCGAGGAGGCCGATGGCGGCGAGGGCGAAACTGGCTGGTTCTGGGACGGCGATTGGGATGAACGAGGCAAAGGTGGCCGTGCCGGTTGCGGCGTAGCCATTGTTCGAGCCACCGAAACCGCTAGCGACTGGGATGAAGGTTGTGTTTCTTAGCACGAGGGAGTTTTCAACGCCCTGCACGAAAGCATTCGCCGGAATCAGTTGCGAGGTCGCACCTGGCGCGACAACGGCGGTATAACTGCCGGCTTGTAAGATTCGCTGCTGCGCTGTGGGCGCTGCATTGAAATAGACGGTCACCGACTGTGTGACATTGAGTGCGGCCAGGGTATTTAGCGTGCCGTTATTAAAAAAGGGAATCACGGGGTACGACGGACTGGCAGGCAATGCCAAAGTGGCCGTCGTCGGTGATGAGGCTGGGCTGGGCGTGAATTGATAAGTATGTCCGTCAGGAAACGCGGCATCCAGCAGGGCCTTTGTCGCAAAGTCGTTGGCAACGTTGTACACGCCAGGGGTTGGACTGGAACCGAAGCCGAACGAAGGGGCCGGGCCACCCGAGAGGTTCGCGAGGCTTAAGCCGTTATGCACTGAGGGGCTGCCGAAAGA
>CAZIGP010000257.1:0-6500 GCA_964538425.1 uncultured Pirellulales bacterium
AATATCACAGCGCACATGAGCCTTTGCGAGCGCGTCCTGAATACGCTTTACGTAATCTGGAGTAGCATCTAGAGGTGAAAGATGTGGTCGTTTACCGGCAATCATCACTGAAGAAAAGCCAAGCTTTCCAGCATGCTTGATAAATTCGGTAAGACTAAGGGTAGATTGTCCCCAAAATCCAGCGTAACTGATCGAAAATAAACTAGGTGTCATAAATGTATTTATTTTGAGTTTCGTGCTATTGAAATGTGGGTGTTAAACACCACTGCTATTTGTGAAGTAATTTGTCCTAAATGCGATTACAAATGCCAGGGCGATCGCATGGTACGACTTAACATGGCAGTTGCGTCGGCGTCGCCGATGATTTGCTCCGTGTCAGGATCCCATTGAATTCGACGTTTTAATTGCATCGCAATATTGCCCAGGTGACAGAGCGTCGCGGTGCGGTGACCGACCTCAACGGGCTCAATCGGATCTTGCCGGGATTTGACACAATCCAGAAAGTTACGGATGTGGTCGCTGAAGTAATTGTTAGGTGCATCAGGAGCTGCACGTGGATTGCTGTGCGGTAAATGGATTTCATTGGGACCGATCACGGTCGTCTTGAGAGATTCCGGGGAGGTGTGCAGCCCCTGGGAATCTACTTGGATCCATCCTTCCGTCCCTTCGAAACGCGTGCCAAAAAATGGCGGCGCCGTTTCACAAATCAATTCAACGCCGTCGGCATATAATGCGCGAAATGCGACTTTGTTTGCCGTGTTATAAAGCGATCCTGGAACAGGCCATTCAGATCCCATGTCTTCAAATTCGACAGGGCCGGATAGATCTGAACCATGACCCCACTGCGCAATATCGTTCACATGGCAGCCAAAGTTGGTCACCTGTCCCCCTGAATAGTCTAAATTAAAACGAAAGCGATAAAGACAGCGGTCTTGGTGGTAAGGCGCCAAAGGTGCGGGTCCGAGCCACATCTCATAATCAAATCCCTCGGGGACAGGCATGGGGCTCCAACCAGGACCAGGATCAACGGCATTGACTTTTGCCACATAGGTTCGAATTCGTTGCAATTTGCCGATGCGCTGATTGCGAACCAGTTCGCAGGCAAATCGAACATCACGACCGGAACGAAAATGACTACCTGTTTGCAGAATGCGCTTGTGTTCGCGCACTGCTTTGACCATGGCTTTTCCTTGGTCAATTGTCAGTGCGAGCGGCTTCTCACAGGAAATATCTTTGCCTGCCTGAGCGGCCATGATGGTCATGATTGCATGCCAATGATCGGGGACTACAATCGCCACGGCATCCACATCATCACGAGCAATCAGTTCTCTGAAATCGGTGTAGGCCTCGCATCCTTGGAAATGCCCAGATGTTTTCTGTTTTGCGTAGTAATCGTTGACTTGATCTTGCCCAGGCTTTCTTCCTAAAAATTGCTTGGGATTCAGGTATCCATGACTACCTGAATTCACATCGCAGACTGCGACAACTTGCACATCTTCGTTCTGTAAGAAAGTAGGCAAATCAATCTGGCTCTGATTGCCCAAACCAATGAAGCCGACGTTGATGCGATTACTAGGTGCGTTTGCTCCAAACACCGTGCTGGGCACGATCCAAGGGGCACTCATCGCGGCCGCGGTCGCTAAAAATGTTCTACGTTTCATAATTAACCGTTTCTAAAATCTTTGGCTCTCGAAAACATTGCATAAAAACTAATCAAGTCGTTAAGACGATCTATTGGTCATTAGTTACGTTAAGATTTCATGGACAACTTTCCCATGCACATCGGTAAGACGGAAGTCGCGCCCTTGGAATCGATAAGTTAGTCGTTCATGATCAATGCCAAGCAAGTGCAGTATGGTGGCGTTAAGATCATGCACATGAACTGGTTTATCGACGATGTTGTAACTGAAGTCGTCAGTTTGCCCATACGTGATTCCCGGCTTCATGCCGCCACCTGCCATCCACATGGTAAAGCATCGTGGATGATGATCCCGACCGTAATTTTCTTTCGTCAGAGCGCCTTGACTGTAGATAGTTCGACCGAACTCGCCCCCCCAAATCACAAGCGTGTCATCCAGTAAGCCTCGTTGTTTAAGATCTTTAATCAAAGCGGCTGAAGGCCGATCGGCGGTTTTAACAAGTTGTCGAATGCTGGGTGGTAAGTTGCCATGATGATCCCAGCCACGCAAAAACACTTGGGTAAATCTCACACCGCGTTCCGCAAGACGACGAGCAAGTAAGCAATTGTAGGCGAACGTTCCAGGTTCATTTACCTCGGGCCCGTACATATCGAGCACCGCTTGCGATTCGTTGGATATGTCAACCAGCTCAGGAACAGAAGTTTGCATGCGATACGCCATTTCATATTGAGCGATACGAGAAAGCGTCTCTGGATCGCCCATTTCGGCGGCCTGTCTTTGATTCATTTCAACTAGGCCGTTGAGCATTTGGCGTCGAATCTTGTCGGTCACCCCTGGTGGATTCGACAAGTACAGCACTGGATCTCCTGTTGAACGAAGGGCCACGCCTTGATGTTCTGTGGGCAGAAAGCCAGCCCCCCACAGACGTGAAAAAAGGGCCTGCGACATGCTGCCGGCTGCCATACGGGAGTGCAATACAACAAAAGCGGGCAGATCTTTGTTTGGGCTGCCAATGCCATAAGAAATCCAAGCTCCCGCGCTCGGTCGACCGGGAAGCTGGCTACCCGTTTGGATAAATGTGATAGCGGGATCATGGTTAATTGCTTCCGTATTCATCGATTTCACAAAAGTGAGTTCGTCGGCAATCGATGCAATTTCAGGAAGTAGCTCGCTAACCCAAGCTCCAGATTGGCCATGTTGGAGAAACTTGAATACCGATGGCGCAATGGGAAAACGAGCTTGGCCTGAAGTCATCGTTGTGATTCGTTGACCGTTTCGAACTGAATCTGGAAGATCTTTATCAAACATTTCCTGCATCTTTGGCTTATGCTCAAACAGATCGATCTGTGAGGGAGCATCTGCCATGAACAACCAAATGACGCGCTTAGCTTTAGCAGAATGATGCAAGATACTTGGGCTACTAGATGGAGCATCGCTCATTGCTGTTTCCGTGGCGCCCAGGAGCGAAGGGTTGATCACCGAGGCCAGCGCTGCCGTACCAAGTCCGGCTGCTAACCGGCCAAAAAAATACCGGCGTGTTTCCATCAAGGAATATTCTAAAACAGGATTCATTCCGCACTTCTTTATCGATGAAATTTGTTACTTCACAATGCGACTCTCGGTTTATCTCTTATTCTTTTGTTACCGTTTCATCCAAATTCAAAATCAAATTGGCTATCATGGTCCAAGCCGCTAATTCGTTGGCCTCAAGCGATTCGTTTCGCTTAGAATCACCAACCCGCAGAAGCTTATCGGCAGCCGTTCTGTCGGCTTGGTATTCAGCCAGTTGGTTGCCAAACACGGTTGTCAATATTGCAATCTCTTCGTGTTGCGGGTGGCGTCCTGTCGCCAAGCGAAAGCCATATAAGGCACGCTGCTCCGTGGTACTGCCTCCTTCCAGCATCATTCGTTCAGCAAGTTTGCGCGCAGCTTCGACGTACTGGATATCATTCATTAAGAGCAAAGCCTGCAACGGCGTGTTGGTACGTGCGCGGCGAACAGTGCAGGTTTCTCTCGAGGGAGCATCAAAAGTGGAAAGAATCGTTGGCGGCGCCGTTCGTTTCCAGAAAATATACAAACTGCGGCGATACAAACTCTCGCCTTGGTCAACTTTGTAGTTCGCAGTATTGCTGCCGACAAAAGCGACCGCGTTCCAAACCCCGTCTGGCTGATAAGGCCGAACGCTACGTCCACCAATTTGATTAACAAGTAGGCCAGATGCTGCTAATGCTGAATCGCGAATTATCTCGGCGTCGAGGCGGAAGCGAGGCCCTCGTGCAAGCCAATCGTTTGCGGCGTCGGATTCTAGATGGGCAGGCGAAATGCGTGAGGCCTGCCGATAAGTGGCCGAGGTAACGATCAGTCGCTGTAATTGCTTGACATCCCAGCCCGTGCGGGTGAACTCGGTGGCAAGCCAATCGAGCAACTCAGGGTGCGTGGGCAACTCTCCTTTGATACCAAAATCTTGAGTTGTTTTGACGATGCCGGATCCAAAGTATTGTTGCCAAAATCGATTTACTGTAACGCGGGCTGTTAACGGGTTGGCTGGATTGATCAACCATTGTGCAAGGCCCAAACGATTGACGGGTGCATCCGATGGCAACGATGGTAGGACTGCAGGAATGGCAGCAGCGACTTTTTCACCGTGCTTGTCGTACTCTCCACGAATAAGTAAGAACGTTTCGCGTGGTTTGGACAATTCTTCCATCACCATCGTGGTAATAATTTTGCCGTCGAGGTCGCTTTTCTTTTTGTTTAATTCAGTAAGCTGTTGCTGCAAAGGCGCGAACGTGGCACGAGCTTTTATGTAAACATTTTGCAAGAAGTGATCTCGAACGATTTTAGTTTGATCATTGTTGCGATTGTCACGATCGATCTTAATCGCGGCGATTACAGGCATAGGCAGATTCGATGCCTTCAAAGACCGCTCATAGGTTTCCCAGGCAATCTGAGAATCCCACTTGTCGAAGCCAGGAGGAGTGCGAGTAACAATACCTGCCTTATCCCAATAGGCAGTACCGCCGTTTTGAGTAAATGACCAACCGCTAAGTTTTGTGCCTGGGCTTAGACCGACATCAGATGCATTCACTTCTAATCGGATCCACTTGCCAGGCTCGGGCAATGTGCCTCCATTGAATCGACTAGCGGTATCGATAGTTCCTAAAGGTATGGAGTCATTTCCCCACACAATACGATGTTCCCATGTGCCGTTGTAGAACTGCATCATGATTGCTTGAGGGGGATCCTCCGGATCTAAATAAACATACGTAAAAAGCCTATCTCCTTCGCCAATCGATAAAGCAGGATCGGCTCCAGTAAAAAAATACTGTATTACGCCTGAACCACTACACTTTGTTGACTTGTTGCCACTGAAGATCGGCTCGGGACTACAAGCGAATTGCCATGCGGCTATATCAGGTTGCGGCTGGGCAGAAGAGGGCAAAGCATCATCGATCCAGATATAATCTTGAGATTCAAGATGGACGATGGTAGATGAATCGTCGGGTTCTTGATAATTGATTTTGGTAAGTTCCTCGGTAACGTTGTTTTGGACTGCGGCAATTTGTTCGTCCAGTTGATTTTGTGCCGATGCTTGTTCTGGTGTGGGAAGTTTTAGCAGCGGTGCGGGTGTAAGAGCATTGCCATCCATCGGAGCATCGGCAGCCCCGCGAAAAAAGGCCAAAAGTTGGTAGTACTCTTTTTGAGTTATCGAATCGAATTTATGATCGTGGCAAGACGCGCAACCAATGGTTAGCCCCAACCATATCGTGGCCATTGCTTCGGTACGGTCTGCCGCATATCGGATCAGAAGTTCTTCGTCGATTGAACCGGCTTCATTGGTGCTAAGATTGCAACGGTTGTATCCAGAGGCAATTTTTTGTTCCAGCGTTGCATTCGGCAGCAAGTCGCCTGCCATTTGTTCCAATGTGAACTGATTAAATGGAAGATTTTGGTTGAATGCATTGATAATCCAATCCCGATATTTCCAGAGCGCGCGTTCGTTGTCGTAGTGCAGTCCATGTGTGTCACCGTAACGGACAGCATCCAGCCAGTATCGAGCCATATGTTCGCCATAATGCGGCGATGCCAGCAAACGTTCGACTAATTTCTCATAGGCATTTAAAGATTGGTCGGTGACAAAATCATCGATCTCGCTGATGGTTGGTGGCAGTCCTGTCAAATCGAGAGTGAGTCGGCGAA
Organism: uncultured Pirellulales bacterium; assembly: GCA_964538425.1. GTDB lineage: Bacteria > Planctomycetota > Planctomycetia > Pirellulales > JADZDJ01 > JADZDJ01. The sequence continues at coordinate 5,841 of CAZIGP010000257.1, forward strand.
TTAACGTCGGTCGATCTGCTTGTGCAGAAGGCGTTAATCCCTTTTCTTCAATTTTCGCAAGAACAAAATTATCAATGGGATTTTTTACCCATTTTGATTGAATGACCGGTGGGATATTGGGTTGCTGAGGAGGAATGAGCGACCAATGTGGTTGATATTTCGCCCCTGTAGCGATCCATCTTTTTAATAACTCTTTTTGTTTGTTAGTGAGCGTGCGTTTGGTTGCTAAAGGGGGCATGACCTCTTCGGGATCTTCACTGAAAACACGTGCCAGAATACTGCTGTTTTCAGTATCACATGGCACAATTGCTTGTGATTTAATCGCCGCATCTCGCTGATCGAGGCGAACATCCGCTTTCCGAGAGGCACTATCTGGACCGTGGCAGGAGAAACAATTGTCAGAAAGAATCGGCCTAATATCGCGGTTATAGAGAACCTCTTCTTCAGCAAGAATGACAACGACGTGCGCAAAGTAAAACAAGACCGTTAAAAATGCTTGCAACGCACCTTTGCCGCCAATCACAACGCGTAAAAGACTTTTAACAACGACTATTTTGAGGCAAATCATCACTGCAAGCAATTTCTTATCGGAAGAAAATGGATCTCGCTTCTTGCGATTAGTTCTCTCGGGATAACCTCGTTAAGTGGCCGGTTCGTTTC
>CAZIGP010000258.1:0-6467 GCA_964538425.1 uncultured Pirellulales bacterium
GATTGGCGCCAGCGTACATTTCACAACCTTGGCCAATTCACGCGGTTCAACCGGTTGTGAACTTGCTGCAAGATATCGCACAATTTCAAACTGTTTCTTGGAAAGATTGGATTCAGGCAGCTTTTCTTTGACGTTTTCAGCCAAAGACAGTAGCGTAATCCGGCGCGTGCCAGCTAGCGACCGTACCCCGGCGGGCAAAACCGCCTCCAAAGCCTGCCCTAAGCTGCAGAGATAGTAGTCGGCCATCCACTTCGTCAGGCACAGCATAGTGGGCGAAAGCAGGGTGCGCTGATCAATTACGGCGGCCAATGGCTTCAAACGCCGAGCAACGTCAGTTCGAGTTTCCAAACGCACGCAGTAACCATCGACCAGGCGGTCACCCCGTCCAAACGGCACTCGCACGCGTCGGCCAGCCTCCAATTGATCTCGCAGCTCATCCGGAACCAAATAATCAAACGTCTTTTCCGGTCCGCTGGGAAAGACAACCGTCGCGATGAGCTGGGTATGCGCAGCATCCAACTCCCATGGTGTAGGCTCAATCTCAAAAAGCTGTTGCTGCTGGGCCATGTTGTCGAGGGGCGGTGGACGCCAAATATCAAATGGTTATAAAAGCATTAGATACGGCATCGCCGTTAACGTCTATCGGTTCAAAATTGCTGTACGGAAATAGTCTGCTTCCTTTTCCAAATTCCCTTTTCACATTTCTTCAATGCGTCTCGGCATTCTCGGCGGTAGCTTCGATCCTGTTCACTACGGCCACTTGTTATTGGCCGAAAGTTGTCGCGAGCAATGCCAGTTAGATGCCGTGCGATTCGTCCCCGCTGCGGTGCCTCCACACAAGCAAGATCGCAAACTGTCTTCCGATGCCGACCGCGTCGAAATGCTCAAGCTCGCCACCGGCGGGCACGAGGCATTCTCGGTTTGGACTTGGGAAATCGATCGTGGCGGCGTCAGCTATACAGTGGAAACTCTGCAGCATTTGCACGATGAAGATCCGACTCGTGAGCTTTTCTTCTTAATGGGAGCCGATTCACTGACCGATTTACCCACCTGGAAAGAGCCGGAACGTATCTGTTCGTTGGCCATTCCTGCAGTGGTTCGCCGCATTGGTTCGCCAGAGCCGGACGACACGGTGCTGGCCCAATTGATGTCAGCCCAGCGGCTAGCGATCGCCCGCAAGCATCGCGTTCAAATGCCGACGATCGACCTTAGCTCCACCGAACTTCGCCGCCGAGTTACAGCGGGTGAAAGCATTCGTTATCGCACGCCCCGAGCCGTTGAAAAATACATCGAAAGCCACAGCCTGTATCGATCTACCTAGCCGCCAACAGCCCCATTCAAGCTGCATGCCTCGCCTTTAACAACTGTTCCACCTCGGCGCTGCTAGCAGCAGATCGTGCTGCTTCATCTTCGCGCAGCACATCCAATATCTGCTCCAATTGATCACGAGGCGACTGCGTCGGGTCGAGAAAAAGCCACTTCTGGCCCTTAATGACACAGGCTCCGGCCTGGCAGTCGTCGAGCCATTCCTGCCGCACTTTGTAGCCAGCCTGCCGGGCAATAGTGAGTGCTTGTTCCAACAGTTCAACCGTATGCATCCTTGCGGTCCTCCATGAACCTTGCAAACGACTTTCTAAGTGCCATTCAGGCCATTTCTTACGGCCTGCCCGCGATTGTATCGCTTCGCATTACAGTTGCCCAGTCGAGTCCGACGATACCATCTGTTGCGATAACTCTCGATCTACCCAGCAGTTAAGACAATCCGATCGGGTAAACCAACTGCGTCGCCAGCCTTCAGGCAATGCAGGCAGGCCAGGTTATCGACAACCGACTTTACCGATCGCGCAAACCTACCTAGGCGGAAAATCGCATGTCGCAGCCGGTTTCAGACAATCAACCATCGCTGGAACAACAAGTCGCTTTGCTGAAACAACAGCTTGCTCAGGCGCAAAAACTTACCGCGCTCGGCGACCTTGTGGGCACCACGACGCACGAGTTCAACAACGTGCTCATGACCATCATCAACTACGCCAAGATCGGCATGCGTCATCAAGACGCCGCTACGCGAGATAAATCGTTCGACAAAATTCTCACCGCCGCCAATCGCGCCGCGAAAATCACGAACGGCATTTTGGCTTTCGCACGAAATCGTTCGCAATCGCTGGAACCGACCGACTTGCGACGAGTGATCGAAGATTCGCTGATGCTTCTCGACCGCGAAATGACAAAATATCGTGTACGTGTGGAAACGCAGATTGCTCCTACCCCTCAGGCAATGGCCAACGGCAATCAAATTCAACAAGTGCTGATGAATCTCTTGATCAATGCTCGCCAGGCCATGCCTCAAGGCGGGATGATTTACATCAAACTTGCGCACGATTCGGAAGCCAACACAGTGGAGCTCTCCGTGCGAGATACTGGCTGTGGCATGGCGCCCGATGTGATGCGACGTATTTTCGATCCGTATTTTTCCACCAAAGCCGGTCCCGATGCCAGTGGCAAAGGAGGCACCGGGCTGGGCCTTTCCATGTGCCGCGATATTATCGAAGCCCATCATGGTCGCATTCGGGTAGATAGTACCGTCGGCAAGGGCACCGCGTTCACTATTAAATTGCCTGCGGCCATTGCCGCCCCGCCGATCGTCACCCCGACAATTCCGATCACAATTTCACAGCCCACTCTTGGGACGTAAACCGTTATCAGGCGGTAAAAGAAGCATTCTACAGCGGATATTTGCCGCATCCCTGGATAACCTCAAGGCCCCCCGGCAGCGCTTGCATTTGCCGTTTATCCTTGGGAACTTATTAAGGAGCGGTCTCGTCGGAACTCTAAGCGATTGATTCGCTTGGCAGTCAAATCGGCTGCTCAAATAAGTTCCTCCACGTGGTTTAATCTGGGTTTAATCTTCAAGGAATTTCATCGATGCGTTGCTCGCGTGCCTTCTTCCCTTGCATTCTTGCCATCCTGTGGTTTTTTGCCGCGGTGGTTCCACTTTTCGCCCAAACCATCGAGCAGCTCGAGCAGCAGATGGAAGCGGCCTACATCGACGGGCAATATCCTCGAACGGTCGAATTGGCCACCGGGCTGCTCGATCGCGTGAAGCGTGAACTTCCCGACGACCGAGCGGCAATTTCCACCTGTCATGCCTACCTTGGTCGCGCGCTGTTCCAAGTATCACGAGCTGCCGAAGCAGAAACGCATTTTCAATCAGCCATTCGAATTGGCGCCAATGCCCAGGATGTCACGAAGACCGATATCGCTGAAATCATTCAAGACTTAGGCGGCCTGTACATTGTGATGGGCAGATACAGCGACGCCATGACTCTATTCAGCGAGGCGATAAAGCTTCACAAAGAAGCGGGTGGAGACATCACCGCGGCACATGCCGACATCAATTTTCGCTTTGCCTATTTGCTAATCGCCACAGGCCGATTTGCGGATGGCGAGAAACAAGCGCTAGAGGCTCGCGCATCGGCACGCAAGTTGTCGGACTGGACAGAATTAGATGACACAAGCATCGATTTATTATTGGCAAATTTATACATTCAGCAAAGCCGCATCGATGAAGCGGTTCCCTATGCAAATCGTTGCTACGATGTTCGCCGCCGGCTGCTGCGCGACAAACATCCCGATTTGCTTGAATCCGCACACGTAATGGGCTATCTGCTCGAGGCCCAAAAAGAATACGATCGGGCTGAGGAATTTTTCAAGTTTGCTCTCGATGGCTATCAAACCGAATTAGGCAAAAAACATCATAACGTGGCCGAGGCGCAGCACGACTTAGCCCAGCTCTACCAAAAAACCGGCCGAAACGAAGAAGCGGAAGTGTTGTACCGCCAATGCTTAGAGACAGCCACAGGGCTTTACGGGCCGAACCATCCCGAGTTGGCCTGGGTTTACAACGGCTTGGGAGAAATGCTGCTCGCAAGAACAGAAATCGACGAAGCGGCAAAGATGGCGGAAATGGCCAACGAAGTTGGCATGAACGATCGTACCACGCCGATGCAGCGGTTTCGCACCAAGTCACTGCTGGCCGAAATTGCCTGGCGGTCAGGTAACCACGAAGAGGCGATTGCATTAATGAAAGATGCCTTCGACTTTGCCGAACTCCAACGTGGCCGACTTGGCGGCGGAGAGCTTGGTCGTGCTCGCCACTTTGCCGAATATGCAAAAGCGTTCGAACGGATGATTCAATGGGGCGCCGAACTGAATGACATGAACTTGGCGTTTATGGCCATCGAACGCAGCCGGGCCAGAACTTTGCTCGATCAGATCAAACTTTCTGGAGCCGATTTGCTGGATGGCGTGGATCCTAGCATTGCTCAGCCTCTTCGAGAAAAAGAACGCAATGCCGCTAATCATGTGGCCAGCACCGAGCGAAAATTGCGCGATGTGGCAGAGAATACCACGCTGTCCGAAGACGCTCGAGAGCAGCAGCAGTCTACGCTGCTGGCAGAATTACAAGCCGCTCGGCAGGCTTACGTCGAAGCGTACAACGAATTGCGCGATGCCAGCCCCATTTATAAATTGGCGCTGAAAACGCTCGAACCAATGTCGCTCGATGCACTCAAGCAGTGGTGCAACAAACATGAGTCGCTATTGCTGGAGTATTTTATAGGAAACGACGGTGGATATGTTTTGATCGCGGGCCCAGACATCGAACCGAAGCTTGTGGCACTGAAAGTCAATGCAAGCCAGGCCAGTGCGCTCGGCATCGAACCCGGCCCTCTAACAGAAGAACTTTTGGCTGCGGCGCTCATCGATGAAGACAACACCGGTATTTTGCAACGGCTGCGGAACGCAAAAAAGACGGAGGATGCCAAACAGATTGCACCGGCACTGGCGGCACTTTGGGAAGTCCTTATTCCAGAGACACAACGCAAGGAAATTGTCGAAGGCAAGTACAAACGGCTGCATGTGATTCCTAGCGGAACGCTGGCTCTATTACCGCTGGAGACTTTAGTCGTCGAGCAAACGGACGATAACACGAAATATTTGCTGGATGTCGGGCCGCCAATCGTATATGGCCCTTCGGCAACAGTGCTCTCCAACTTGTCAGAACGCGAAGCAGGCTCGAATTCGATGAAAGCCGTTTTGTCCGTTGGCGATCCTGCTTATACGAAGCCGGCGGCCGGCGGCACCATGACCGCAGGCCAGCGCTACACGACCCGCGGTGGCGTGCTTTCAAGACTGCCATTTACCGACTGGGAAGTGAAATGGGTCACCGATTTGCTTGGCAAGCATGGCTGGATTGTTCAGCATTTGCTTCGAGAAAACTCCACAGAAGCAAATTTCCGCCGTTTAGCTCCCGGTAAAGGCATGATCCACGTTGCCTGCCATGGTTTGGTAGATCAATCACAATCGCATGGCAATTTGTTCGGAGCACTCGCACTGACACCGGCCAATAGTCGATCTGCCGCCGACGATGGTTTTTTGACGCTCGCGGAAATCAACCAACTCAATTTACGCGGCTGCAATTTAGCGATTTTGAGCGCTTGCGAAACCAACATCGGCCCTCAGCAGGAAGGCGAAGGAGTGTGGGCATTGTCTCGCGGATTTTTGGTCGCCGGTTCGCAGCGCGTCATGGCTAGCAACTGGCTGGTCGATGATGAAGCCGGCGCCAGTCTAGTCAGTCTGTTTTGCAGCGTCCTGGCAAAACAAGATACCGAAAAGCACGCGGTTGATTATGCAGAAGCCTTGCATCAAGCACGGCGTTCATTACGAAAGCAAGAAAAATGGCAAAGCCCGTACTATTGGGGCGGCTTTGTATTGCTGGGACCAGAGTAAATTCAATGAACCGCGTTGACCAAACGTGTAGAGCAAAATCCGAAATTCAAATGCTTGCATCATTTGTTTTAACTTGGTTTCGAAATTCGAATTTAGAATTTATTTCGAATTTCGTGCTTCGCATTTCGAATTTTGTATCTTCTTTGTGTCTCTGTGTCTCCGTGGTGAAAACTGCGGTGTAGAACTATCGCCAGATCTGCTTGAGCTTCTCGGCAGACATACTGCCACTTTGGCGACGCACTTCTTGGCCGTTGCGGACCAATACGAAAGTGGGAATGGCATGCACGCGGTAGCGTTCCGCTTTTTGTTGATTACTGCCGACGTCGATCACGCGGACGTCAAATCCTTCCCGCGATAATTGCGACACCACAGGTTTCATTCGTTGGCACGCCCCACACCAGTTGGCAGTAAAGACCAACAATTGGCCATCGACCAAACGAGGATCGATCACCGGTGTATCGGTGAGCAAATGCTTATTGTGATAAGCAAACATGGCCGCCGGTGGGCCAAGTGCCAACAGCGCGCAGAGAGTCAGAAGGCGAGAATGCATACTGCAAACATAGCTCACTAGAAGCAGTTTTGCCTGGCCGCAAACACAATCTACCTGCACGCAAGCTCCCAAACGACATGGTTCTGCTCCCTCCCACCTGCGGGGAGGGCTGGGGAGGGGTAAGCCGGCA
>CAZIGP010000259.1:0-6461 GCA_964538425.1 uncultured Pirellulales bacterium
CGCTGGATAAGGGCCTCGCCAACCGTCGAGGTCGTCGTACGGAATGCCCCACATCGTTGCTTTGTAGCCAGTTTGTGTTGGATATATCGGGTTGGCTGGCCCAACTTGTACAGGTGCTGTGTATACGACGTTGATATCGAATGGATATTCTCGATAAGCATCGCTGAACAGTTTCCATGCTTTGCGTGCGTTAGGCGCACCTTCCGGTCCGAATCGAGCTTGCGCTAAGGTTTCGAGTCCAACGTCAATTTCTGGCGTTGGTAAACGATTGAATTGCTGCGCTAATTGGAAGTTCGGCGAAGGATGCCCTCCCATGGTCCAGCCAATCAGCATACCCTCCAGCTTGGCGGAGGCCAGATTGTGGCAATGTTCGGCGATTAGATCCATCACGGGTAAGTAAGGAAGGCTGGCAAGCTCGCAAGTATTGTTAAACTGGATCTCAGCGGCAGTTTTGAGGCCGGCATCTTTGGCAAGCGACCAGTGACGCAAGGCTCGTGGTCCTGGACCAGGTGCCGAGATTGCGTACTCGTTGACCTTGGTTTCGATTCCGCCACGCTCGATAGGTAGACTCCATTCGCTGACCGACATTAACCATGCCGATTTAGGCAATCGCGCGATGATGTCTGGCGCGTCGCCGTGCCCTCTCCATCCCCAGTCTGAGAAGATGACATTCGCCTGGGGGTTGCCACGATGAACTCCTTCTTCCATTACTGCGGCGACCTCGGAAATGATTTCAGCATCGTTACGCAACTTGCAGCGCTCGCATGAGCGCCACTCGCCAAAAGAGGCGCAGTTGGTCGGGTTTTCCGACGCCGTAATGGCGTACACGCCTGCGAGGTCGGGAATTTGGCGGAACACGTGGGCAAAGGCATCGGACATCCACTGACGCACCGCCGGATGCGAAGTGCACATGGTCGTGAATTCGCCCGCTTGCACGCCGGCCATTTCAGGCCGGTTTTTGAAGAATGCGTGGGGCATCGCGCGGGGCTCATTCATATAAAGGTAAATACCGATGCCGTATTTCTTGGCCCGCTCAACTAAGGACTTAAGATTGGCCAAACGTTTTTCATGATCAACGCCAAACTCGGGGAATGCTTCTCCGCCCGGCGCCAAATCTCGCAGCACGGTGTGGAGCCAAACGCCGTTGACGCCAACTGCAGAAAGTCGCTGCAAAAATCCATCAGGATAAGGATCCAGTTCGGGATTCAGTAATGGATCGCCATACAAGGCCAAATATGAATAGACAAAACGTAGAGAGATGGGTTGATTTTCTGACTTTGGCGACGAAAAAGACGTAAGAGGGGTGCTAAGTTGACGAACGAAATCAAACCGTGGTTCGCTTGGTTGATGAATTTCTGCTCCAAATTCTTGCTCAACCACACTACGAATCTCGGTCGCGCGACGGGAGGTTGGTTTATCTGGCGAATGATAGTGGAGGGGCTCACATTTTGGTTTCAGACTGCCCAGCTTAATCCACAAAAAATCCTCTTCGCGAAGTGCGAACGCTAATCGCTCGGGCGACATTTCCACCAGCTCAAGCAGTTGATCGTAGGGCAGCAGATGCCAATTGCGCCGAATTAAGGTGATGTAGCCTCTGGCCTTCATATCAGGCGGAATTACCTCCGCTCGCGGGAGACCTAGAGATTCCGCTAACGCATGAACTTCATCTACAGTGCAGCCCAAGATTTTCGCCAGTTTGGCAGGCTCAACAGAGTTCCAGTTTCGCCAGATAAATGTATGTATGCGATCGGGAAAATGTTCGCTCAAGATCGGTGACGGTGCGCTCCCTTCAGGAAGTTTGGCGTCGGAGGCAACACTGTAACCCAGTCCGCAGAGAAAAATGATGCAGAACCAGCCCAGGCAAAATATACGTTTTGACGGAAGTATACGACGGGCGACAGTCTGGCGATGATCAAAATCGTGTGTTGACAAGATTTCCTGGCCTTTCTTGTGTTCAGTAACTTTTTGCATCGCGTGACTTGTCCCTGCTTTTCAATACCTGAGGTGCCTTCGTCGTATGTTGAAGATCGAGCCAAGCGCTCCTTTCGATGCCAGCATCCTCTTCTCCACGGCGGCCCACTTCGACAATCGCCGTGCGCGGCACGACATCAAGTGGTGTAAACTGTGGATGATGCGATGCCTTATAGGGATCATTCGACCGCGCGTTGTAGCAACAAATCATGCCCCAGCGCGGATAATCCGAATGGTTGGCGTCTGATCGATGCAGCGTATTGCTATGAAACGCTACAACGTCGCCGGCATTCAACTCGCAATATACTAAGTCCATACGTTCCAATGCCGCCTGTACTCGTTCCAGATCGGCACCTGCTTGGTCGCCGGTTTGTCCATGATTTATTCGCCCCATGTGGTGCGATTCACGTAATACCTGTAAACATCCATTTTCCCGTGTCGCCGGATCGACTGCAATCATTATGCTGCATAAGTCTGGCTTTAGCACTCCATTTTCGTACCAGTATCCGTAGTCTTGATGCCATTCCCATGCTCCGCCGACCCGAGGTTCCTTCGCAATCATTTTCGAATGGTAGTGATAAGGTTCGTCGCCTAGCAATTGTTGAGCCAAACCGACCATGGAATCGCAACGAGCAAACATGCCATAGATGCCGTTACCGGGATGGTTCCATAGTGCTAGCCGGCTGGAACCTCCATTGCTATCGGTGAGTGAGATGGCATGTTCGTCCAGAGCCCGATCGCGCCGGGCCGTGTCTCGCAGCAGATTGATTTCTTCGTCGGTGAAGAACGATCGTAGGATTAAATATCCATCACGATCATAATCGTTGCATTGCTTTGCGGTTAGAACTTCAGGAACGATCATTGGCGTTTCTCTCCTAAGACGTAATAAACATAATTAAGGTAGTAAAACGATACACCAGAAGGCGCACCCGCTCTCGGTTTGAGATGGTTCAGCGCTGCAAAATACAATGGTCTGTCCCGATAATCGAAGGCAGATCTATGTAATCGGTGTATCTGATGTTAGTGTCGATCGGTTGCTATGCTTAGCTTTTGCGTCACGGCAATTAGTGCGATGAGGTGATGCACGAAGGTGGCCGAAGTTCGCGAGAATATATCGATAACGCCAGGGTGTAGCAGACCACCCAATGAAAATGTACTGTAAGAGGGTAAATCGCTTTCTGGTTGAGCCAAGAACGATGCTCAGCATGGCAAGGATTACAGAACTTGGCTCCGGCACCACCGATGTCAATCCAACCATGAGCCCGCCGCCAGGCGGTAAATTTAGTATGGCGCGATTACTGCCCGTTACTGTCCAAATGCCGGTAATGGGGTCGAAGATCGACAGGTTGCCTGGCCCCGTCAAAGTGTAAGTCTTGCTCACTAAGTAATCGAGGTTCTGCACCAATACGACAGTCGCATCGCTCACTGCAGTGCCATCCGTATCAAACAACCCGAACAAGACTCCCTGTACTGCGTCGCCCGAGTTATAAACTCTGGTGTTTGAGATACTGGCGATATTAAATGGGGAGCTGGCGGGCAGTTGTTCAGTGCCAGGTGGCCCGGAACTTCGGCGGTAGCCTTTTAGATATGCTCCGATCCATGTTAGCGATTGATATTGCTTAGCAATTGCCAAGAATTCAGGGTTTAATTTCGCTAGCGACTTATAAATTTCGGTCGGCGTTCCATCGGGCTTGAACTGTATTCCGCCGGGATCATTTGGATTATTTGTATAGTAATTAAAATAGCTTATCCCTTGGGCTCCGTAGGTTAACGTGCTATAAACGAGAAAACGCAGCTCATTCTCATTAGGAGTCCGCCACGAAGATTCCCAGGTACACGCCTGAACGGTATTCATAAACGGGATATTGTTCGCCTTTGCCCATCCGGCGACTTTTCCCAAGTTAGAGAAGTAGTACGGCTCATCGTAATTCGCACCTTCACTGGTCTTCATGAAGTTATAAAAGTCGTAACTGAGCATTTGCGGGCGCACTGTGTTGATATAGTGCTGCCACAACGTATCACCGGTCCAACTAGGCGCGCCCATGTTTAGATAAGCTAGCCGGTCGGGATCTCGCGTACGAAGGTGGGCTATGAGCGGAGCCCAGCGGTCGATCTCCGTAGTAGTCGTAGGTTCGTCAGTAATGTAGTAAGCGTAGGCGGATGGATAGGTCTTGTATTGGTCAATCAGTGCATTGAGTTGAGCCTGCTTGACTCCCCCATCCAGCGACTCCGGCCACAGTAGGTTACCCAAATAGAAGTCGGAACGAAGCCGCGTTCGCAAGCCGTACTGACCGGCCACGGCCACTTCATTCCAGTTTGCACCCCAATCGACGTTATAGCCTCCGGCTATATCTCGCTGTGCGATGGTCGCATCAAGGTCATGTCCGCCGAAAAAAGTCACGATCGGCGTACCAACCTTCCATGCCGACAGCGCCTGCCTGGTCGTCGCGTTAACCAAGACAATCGCCGAGACGGCGCATGCCCAAAATATGCCTCGTTCCACAAACTTCATAACAGCTTTGCCTCGGCAACATGGAAGGAGAGAACAGCTAGCGAAGGTTTATTCCCTATCTACAATTGGGGCGACAGCCAAGCTGTCGCCCCAATCCGTGATTGCACTCAAAATAAGATACTGCTTACACTACTTTCGTTTCTGGCAGCCATAGACCAGTAGGCCTACTAGACCAGTTGCAATCATCATCACCGTCGAAGGTTCCGGGACAACGTTTACTAAACGGAATCCAAGATCGCCGCGCACTGTGTTTGGCACGTCGTCAAAATATACCCCGGAGGACATGTTAAATCCGTCTCCGCTGCCCCATCCAATGCCACGAAAGCCACGAGTACCCGCAGAAATAGCTGCTTCATTCCACTCAAAGACGTTTCCGCCTTGGTCAAATGTGCTGTACGCGCTGTCGGAATTCTGGAACTCGCCTACCACCGTTGTGCGATAGATACCATCGATCGGATAAGGAATGCCACTACCGTAGTAATTGGCATTGTTGCCAGATGCATCGGCTAGGTCTCTTCCAGGAGTCGCGTTCGATTGAGTCGGGAAAAGCCAATAATTGCCTGTGTCACCATCGTTCTTGTGATACGCGGCCTTGTACCACTCATTTTCGGTGGGAATTACCCACGTAGCAGCCGCCTGGCGTGTAACCAACATCAGTGCCGCGTCAGACACAGCGCCATTGAGGTTATATGAACCAGCTTCCGTCGTTCCAGCCCCTTGTGGACCCGTCGGCTGTCCATTGTGCATCCAGTTGGCAAATCGGGCTGCATCACCCCACTTAATGTGAGTGACTGGACGGTTATTGTAGTTCGAGTCTGAAATGGAGTACGTATAGCTTCCGGGGGAACCGCTTCGCACAATCCCAGCGCCTGGCTCGCCGGCCATACCAGGATTGTATAGCCCATAGGTATCGGTGGCCGCGACCGCGTTCAGAAATGCTGTATATTGTTCTGCAGTCACCTCATATGTGCCAATGCTATAAGCGTAAGAAACGGCCCCAAAACCAGTAGTACTATCGGCGGTGTTACCTAGATTACCGACCGGAACTGTGCTAACAGTCACAGCTTGGGCACTGCCCGACAACACCAAAAGCAACACGGCCACTGAACTTAATGAAACACCCATAAGCTTTTTCATGGTAATTCCCTCTCTTGTTGCACATCGCATAAGACAATCTCCTAAACAGATTTAACCGCATACCCGCCGCCGGCAACATGCCAGCAAGGATTCTGGTGTTACGGCCCTCTTGCACTCTGCTCCTATAAATATGGCCTCTTGTGATCTTCTCTTGTATTCGTAAATCCCACTCGCTATTACCCCAACTATTCCGCTATCGAAACAACGTTCAACTAATGAGTAATGTCAAGACTCACAAACAAACAAACGCTCGCGCGAAAATGATTTCACCTCCTTTCGGTCGTACTAGGCAGTGATTTTGGTTGAGCAGCGAACGCATGCTATTGGCCCACCGATTACATCCGGGGCAGAAACTCGACCTTCCCAGTCCGTGTTTACTACTCTGCAATCCTTCTTGTATTGCGAGTGTAAATCCACACTACTCCGTGAACATTTTCTGTAGCTTAGTATACTCAGCCTTACTTATTTCCACTTGTAAGTTTGCGTAAATCTGTTGTAGGTTTGCGCAACGGCTCTTACGGGAAGCAACGTAGCGATCGGCTTGATACCAAGTTACAATTCTGCGGCGGCGAATTGGAAGTTTTCCCTGGAGTTGGTTCGAGACCGACTTGGTTTTCTGAGTCCGAGCGAGAAGCTTTGGCTGCTGCGAAAGACCGCGGAAAAGGTGTTTTTTTCATGAGTATGATGAGGGATCGCACCGAAAAACTGCTGGGTGATCTGATCGCGCTACGGACCGTCAATCCGATGGGACGACCTGATCCCGAAAACCTGCCAGTAGAGCGTCCAGTCATCGAATACTTGGAACGACTGTTTGCACCCTACGGTGTCGAGCAGCGCCGCC
>CAZIGP010000260.1:0-6458 GCA_964538425.1 uncultured Pirellulales bacterium
CGCTGTTTCACCCACCCCAGCAACAACCCGACAAGAAACAAATATGGCAGGCTTAAAATGGCCAAATGCGTGATGGCAAATAGAAACGATGCCACAACAAGTGCTCGCCATGGAGCAATGGCGGCCTGCAACCAATGTTGCACCAAGCCGCGATAAGCAATTTCTTCCAGCACTGCCGGAAAAATGCAAAACGTCAGAATGAGCGAGCCTTCACTGATGCCCGACTTGCGAAGCTCCTCCAAGGGATTGACGTATTTATCTCCCAGCAAGCCAGTAATCCACTGATGATACCCATAATTGATTGCTAAGAGTGGTGTGATCAGAGAGATGCCAATCCAAGCTTCATAATGATTAAATCCGGTATGCTTGAATTGCACGAAGAGTGACTTTCGATAAATCCAAGCAAATACGGAGGTTGTGCCCAGGATGGCAATTTCGTTGAGAAATAAGTACAAGTCAGGACGATCTTCGCGGAATAGTAAATGCGAAAATAATCCCACACCGATGACGACGCATAAGTACGTCCAAAATAGTGTGGCGACTTGTGGAACTTTTAAGCGAACAAGTTCTTCATCGGTTAATTGCCGCGGACGAGCTGGAGTAACAACCGAATCGATCGGCTTATACGGCGTCCCGCATGCAACGCAAAAATAATAAAAGGCAGACAATGGAGCATGACAATACGAACAGTGGCCTGCCTCGGGCGACGGGGCTGTAGGAAGTTGATTCGGCGACGAATGCGGAGTGAGTTCGAAAGACACGCGTTAAGCCACAAGAGACGCTACCGGCAAAAACATGATGATAAACTTCGAATAGTTATTGCTATCATAGCTTAGCTGTAGCGAAAGTCATCATTTTATGCAGCACGGCGCTCGAGAGATTGACCGTTTAAACGATAAGTTTCAGCCAAAATTTTAGCGATGGGATCGAAGAAATCGTCGGAGATAGGTTGCTGGAAACCTGTTTGGCGATAGAGCGATTCGGCCAGTGGGCCGCGTTCAATAACGGGCACAGTACGTTTTTCAGCGGTTCGACGGATACGCTGTGCGACGTCGCCGGCACCCTTAGCAACGATGACAGGTGCTGGCATTGTTGCCGGGTCGTATTGAATTGCCACCGCCAATTGATTGCCAGAGGTAACAATGAGATTGGCTTGCGGCACGGCAGCGATGAGCCGGTCGATACCTTGCTCGCGCTGCATTGCACGCCTACGGGAGAGCAGTTGCGGATCGCCTTGTTGATTGCGCATTTCTTCGCGCATTTCTTCTGGCGTCATGCTGAGATCTCGTTCCAGTTTCCAACGTTGATAGCCGTAATCGGCGATGGCCAAGACGAGGAGTGCGATGGCTATTTTCAGGCTGGTCCAGTAAATGATCTCGACGATAAACATCGCGAGTTGCGGTACTTCAAGGGCTGCGGCATTGACGATCTCTGCACGCCGTTGCCAGAGGCTGATATAGGCCACCAGCAACACGCAGGAAAGCTTGAGCAAGCTCATGACAAATCGCTGGCCACCGCCGAGCGAGAAAATTCGCCGCAGGCCGGTCATCGGGCTAATGCGATTAAAATCGAGTGCAAGCCGATCGGGCAACCAACGAAAACCCGTTTGAGCCACGTTGGCCGCAATCGCCGCGGCGATCAACACACCAAGCAGCGGCGCAAGAACTACGATAATTTCCAAGAGCAACGATTGGCCATGCTCGACCACGGCATCAAACTGCTCGTTACTTTTTGCGGCCGAGCCAAGATTACGGGCGGACCAGGTTTCTCCGCTTAAATGTTGTTGGGTAACGTGACTTAAAAAATGGACGACACGCTCACCAAGCATTGAAACCGCTAATAGCCCAACAATCATCAGAGCGGCGGCTGCTAGGTCGTGACTGTGCGCAACATGGCCTTCGCGGCGGGCATCGTCGCGGCGAGGCTGCGTTGGAGCGATTGTTTTTTCAGCCGCTTCGGCCATCGTGGTTCAAAATAATGGATAAGGCGAAACTCAGACTTTGTTCCGTAGCGCCGTGAGGATTGTTTCCATGCCTGGTTCAAGCTGTTCTTGAAATAGCCACACCATGGCGCCCACCGAAATTGCCAGGGCGACAAAAGTAACTGCGATATTCAAGCCGAAGCCAACGGTCATAATATTTATTTGCGGCAGCGTACGGCTGACGAAACCTAGAACAATGGTCGAAAGCAGCAGTGCAACGATGGCTGGTGCTGCGCCCCGAATACCGAGGGAAAAACTTTCGGTCGCTAAAGTGGTAAGCAGCGATGCGATCGATGTAGAAACTTCGGCACGGCCGAGTGGGACGGCAAGGTAACTATCTAAAAGAGCGCCAATCAACATGCGATGGCCACCCATGATGACAAACACTGCCAATGCAAGCATATAAAGCAAATGCGAAAAGAGTGGCGCGCTGTCTTCAGAATCGATTCCATACACTTCGGCCAATGACAAGCCACTCATTTGTGAAATGATTTGCCCGGCGATTTGCGCTCCGGCGAGTAAAACCATAACACCGATCCCTAGCACGGCACCGATCATCGCTTCACCGGCCAATTGAACGGCGAAACTGATCGGCGTTTCTGGTAGCGTAAGATTCGCTGACCATTGCAGCGGCGTGACAACGAGCGCCAGCATCATTGGTAGAAGCACCCGCACTTGCCACGGCACATCACGTAAGCCGAACAGCGGCGCGGTCAGTGTCATACCCGCCATCCGGGCGACCACGAGGAGGAACGTGAGCAGTGGGGTGAGGTAGAGAGGAGACATTGATTTCACAACGATCCGGGAATTCCCTCGAATATTTGCCGGGCATAATCGACGACTTGGCCGAGTAACCAAGGTAATGTGAGACTAAGCACCAACAGCATGGCGAACAATTTGGGTACGAAAGCTACGGTTTGCTCTTGGACTTGAGTGAGTGCTTGGATCAGCGCCACGGTCAGACCGACAATCATGCCTACGGCTAACACCGGAGCGCTCACCGTTAGCGCCAGCATTAGGGCTTCATGCACCAGATCGACGGCATCCTGGGGATCCATTGTCGTGCTCCGCGATCAGTTATCTATGTAATGAACGATTAATAAGTTGCTGGTGATTCAACGGCAACGAGCTACTGCTCGCCAGCTAACTCATTGTTTGAAAACTTTGCATCAACATTTCTACGATCAATCGCCAGCCGTCGACCAGCACGAATAACAACAGTTTGAAAGGAAGCGAAATGAGCGCCGGCGGTAGCATCATCATGCCCATCGCGGTGGTAACGCTGGCGATAACGAGATCGAGAATGATGAACGGCAGAAAGATTTGAAAGCCGATGAGAAACGCGGTTTTAAGTTCGCTGAGCAAAAACGCTGGTAACAACACAGGCAGCGGAACGTCGTCGTAGTCCTCTGGCTGCGAGGTTTGTTGCGGCAGATATTTGTAGAACATCAGCACATCGGCGCTGTTGCCGGTGCGCTGAATTTGGGCGCTCATGAATCGGCGGATAGGTTGCACGCCACGTTGCCAAGCTTCATCAGGACCAATTTGCTTTTGCGTGTACGGCAAGACGGCATCGTCGTAGGTTTGCTTCCATACCGGGAACATTATGAGCAGTGTCAAAAACATCGACAGCGCTGTGGTGACTTGCGCGGGTGGAAGCTGCTGGGCGCCAATCGCTTGCCGCAACAGGCCTAGCACCACGACAATGCGGACAAAGCAGGTTGTCATTAACAGCACGGCGGGCGCCAAACTGAGCACGCCTAGCACAAGCATTGTTTTTAACGATGACGATAAACCTTCAGGGCTGGTCCATTGCTGGGGGCCACCGGCCAAAGTTTCGGGAAGATCGAGCTTGGCCTCAGTGTTGGTTAAAACGGTTTCCGCGGGAAGTGACTGCGCGATGATCGATGTGGAGAAAAACAAGTAAACAAGCGACATCAATACAAGACGTATAACGATTGTGTGCTGTTGCGTTTTCCTTTTGGCATTCCTAGCATCGGCTGATTGCAGAATGGTTTTGAAATCGTATTGCTCTCTCACCCAAGACAAAGATTTAGTGGTATTAGCCTCAGCCATGCGAAACCTCCCTCGTGGGCAATTTTTTTCGCAAAGCCATCGCTGCCAGTCCGCCACTAGCAGCAGTTTGTTCGGCAGGGGTGCTACGCATCAGTTTGCCAAAAACCTGATCGAACGTGCCTGCCGCAGCAGTAGAACGAGTGTTTTGACAGAGGTTTGCCAAACGTTCTACCTCGGCTGGATCGCCGATTTCTGCAAGCGTATCGACGCTGTTTTGTGAGACACAAACCAGTAGCAATTTGTCGCCGAAGCGCAAGACATGCATTTGCCGTCGTGCAGCTAGGGGAGCGTAGCCAAGAGTCTCGATGACACCCGTAGGAAGTCGCCCTGCGCTGTTGGGCAATCCGCGCCGCATCAACCAGGCAACACCGAAAAATAATCCCAACACAACAGCAAGGCTTCCCAACACCGTGAAAATGGCACCTAGCGGGCCTGATCGACTGGAGGTTTTCTCGAATTCGCTTCGCGGTGGGGTTATTTTAAGCGGCGGTTCGTTTTGTGGCACCGCAGTATGACTACCCAAATCTTGGTGATGTGTAGCTTGCTGCACGCGAGAGTTGTTTTGCAGCGCAGAAGCCGGTAGAGTCGCTGGTGTCGGTGATTGAATTTGTGGTTGGGGTGGCGCGAAGATTGAATCTTCGGCAACTGCGCGAGACAACTGCAGAAGGGCAATCGTTGCCGATCCGAGCAGAATGGATCTTGAAAATTTTGTTCGGCCCCACATCCTATCGCACACCTATTAGATAAAAGTGAAATACGTTGTCATGCCGCACGGGCCAGCGATTGAGCGGCGATTACTTCTGTTACTCGTACACAAAAATGCTCATTCAGCGTCAATAATTCACCACGCGCGATTAGCCGGTTTGCAATGTAAATCTCCACAGGCCAATCGATGGGCTCATCAAGTGGCACCAAATGCCCGCGAACGAGTCGCTGTGCTTCGTCATTATCAATACCGCAATGCCCCAAAACCACTTTCAATTTTGGTTCGTCAGCGCAAGGTTGAGCGGTGAGTTCGGACATGAAAAGCCACTGGATGCTAGCACTTGCGATTTACCGGGCTAGACTTTTCGCTGAAATGAGCCGCGGAATCAATGGCAATTCAATCTAGAGAGGCTCCGTTTTGCTTCCGTAGATGTTACATCAGGGCTTATGACAGCATCGTTGCCATGATCGTTTGATCGTCCATTGCTTTAGCTTCATGGCGGGCTTGGTCGATGCGGTATTGAATCTGCTGACGGTCTTGCAAGCGATCAAGCACTTTGACTTCGCGGTCGGCTTCAACCAGCACCTGTCGGCAGCGCTGAACTTCCGCCACCAAACTTCCATGGCGGGTCTTGGCGGATCTAAGTTCACCTTGCAAAGAATATTCGTAACGTTGAATATGTCGCAGTTTGTCAAGATCCAGATACCCTGGATGTGTGGCCGCACGAGTGTGCGTTCGTAAAGATTGCAACGCCGTTTGCAGCTCAGTGATTTGGGCAACGATTTGATCTTCGGCGTGTTGTGCCTCTAGCAAATCGAGTCGCCGTTGTTCTCGCGTATTTTGGCGAACGGCCTGGACTTTGTTCAAGCGGAAATGAAAATGATTCATAATTATTCTACTTGCTAGTAAGTTTTTTACGCGCTGCTTCGTGAAGGGCTATTAAAGCTGCTTGGGATTCTTCAATCGCAGTTCGTTCGTCGATTTGTTGCCGAAGGAATTGGTTGCAATCGTCGAGCATCTCGATGGCGACATCCACTTTCCGATTCGTGCCATGTCGGTAGGCACCGATGGAAATCAAATCTTCGTGATGTCGGTAGGTCGCCAGAAGTTCACGAAACGTTTGCGCGGCTTCGCGATGCTGTCGACTTGTAATCTCTGGCATGACTCGGCTGATGCTGTCGAGTACGTCAATCGCGGGCCAATGGGCTTGCGAGGCAAGATTGCGTGAAAGCCACACATGGCCGTCAAGCAGGCCACGCACGGTGTCACCGATTGGCTCTTGCGGATCGTCGGCTTCGACCAGCACGGTGTAGAAGCCCGTGATACTGCCGTGGGAAGAGCGGCCAGCACGTTCAACCAGTTGCGGCAGCATGGCAAAAACGGAAGGGGGATAACCTCGCGATGTCGGAGGTTCGCCAGCCGCTAAGCCAATTTCACGTTGTGCCATGGCAAAGCGAGTGATGGAATCCATCATCAACAAAACATCTTGTCCTTGGTCACGGAAAAATTCGGCAATGGCGGTTGCTGTTTGAGCGGCTTGAATTCTTCGCAGGGCTGGCTCATCGCTGGTTGCTACGACAACGATGCTGCGGGCCAATCCAGCCGATCCTAGATCGCGCTCGATGAATTCATTCACTTCGCGGCCACGCTCGCCGACCAAAGCAATCACATTGACATCTGCTGACGTATACCGAG
>CAZIGP010000261.1:0-1621 GCA_964538425.1 uncultured Pirellulales bacterium
CGAGCGACGCAGCGGCTATTAGCCAATTGGTTGACGGAATTGTGCTTGTGGTTCAGCCCAATAAAAATCAGCGACGCGCCGTAATCCGTGCTGTTGAAAGTTTCATGCGGCTTGGTACGACGATTTTAGGCGTCGTAGCAAACTGTGCTAGCGATCAGCATGAAGAGAATGCGTACGGATATAGCTATGGATATAGCTATGAGTATGGGCACTCAGAAGAAGATGCGTCGTCTGATACGAACTCTCCTCAATCGCAAGCCGCCTAAAAATTGCATAATGGCTCTATATGAAATCTCTTTTTAAAACTTGGAATTAAAAAAAGTCACCACTAAGGGGCCTGATATGTCACCGATCTCTCATTGGCGATTTGCTCGAAACGACTCTTCGTTGTTGCAATTCGTCGATATCAACATAGTGGCGACGTTGTTAATATGCCCATTTGTAATGGGGGGGCGGCATCCTTTTGGCTATTTGTTTGTGATCGCCCTTGCGGTCACCGCTGCGCTTGCATGGCTGCTTCATTACTGGCAGAGCAATAGCGCAGCGTGGGTTAGTTCTCCGATTGAAAAATTGATCGCAATTGCCCTCGGTCTAATTATTTTGCAAATTATTCCCTTGCCAGAAAGGCTGTACCACCTGATCTCTCCTCAAGCAAGCGAATTTCTATCAATCACAAGCAGCGGTGCCAATAAAATCGGACTAGAGCAGTGGTCTCAAATTTCATTTACGCCAGCCGCCACCCGCGGTGGATTAGCATTGCTGCTTGCTTATGGCATGTTATTTGTTATTGCCGTACAGCGGCTGCAGGAGCTTGCTGATATCGAGCGAATGTTTAAATGGATCGCCGTTGCAGCAATTGCGATGGCAACGTTTGGTATCTTGCAATACCTAACAAGTAATGGAAAATTTTTCTGGTTTTATACCGATCCATTTCGTGATACAAACGACGTAGTAAAAGGAGCGTTCATTAATCGAAATCACTTTGCCCATTTTCTTGCACTAGGACTCCCGGCACTGCTTTGGTGGATAGTTGGCAACACAACAAAAAGTGGTTCAATAGAACACAGTCGTGGATTCAGTCCACGTACCGCCAGGACCTCTTTCTCTATCTGGCTTCTCCTTGGATTGGGAGTGGTTTGTTTGGCTGGACTATTATCCTTATCTCGTGGCGGTATCGGTTCTATGATCGTAGCAACGGCTATTTGTTTGTTTTTGCTAAATCGCGCAGTAACACTCCAAAAAAAGACAATTTTATCCATTATGGCATTGTTAGCCGTGTTGGTCGTCGCTTTAGCGATTCATGGATCTGCCGGTGTTTTGAATCGATTAGGTGAGGTAACTTCGGGATCGTTAGATAAACTTGACCGAGAATCTGGACGCCGAAAAATATGGGCTGCTGATCTAGAAGCGATTCGTAATTTCCCTTTCTTGGGCACAGGCGTGGGTAGTCATCCAGTTGTTTACCCTATGTTTCTACCGCGCGCAACAGACGATCCAGAATATAGCCATGCCGAGAGTGGTTATCTCCATATTACATTGGAGACCGGTGTCGCTGGCTTAGCTTTAGTATTTATAACAATTGTGATCTGTGGGCGATGGTGTTGGCAAACATTTCGACTGG
>CAZIGP010000261.1:1631-6448 GCA_964538425.1 uncultured Pirellulales bacterium
GACATCGTGCCTGTTTGAGTGTAGTAACTGCCGGGCTTGTTATAAGCACTCTTCATTCGTTGGTTGATTTTATCTGGTTTATCCCAGCATGCATGACAACTACCGTAATCTTAGCAGCATGCGCATACCGACTTTATTTGCTTTCAGGACATTCACTTTGTCTTACCCAGCACAATCGAACAATTTCAATTATTCAATTGCGATGGGCAACAGCAATCATTATTGTTCTCGCAGCTTGGATGGTGGCGGAATCAATAGGTCCTGCTTTAGGAGCACCTGCTTGGAACCGTTACCAAAGAGCATCGGCTGCCGCAATTAAGGCAGAACGAATTGCTATCAGCGATGCTCGACAACGTACAGAACTGAAAGCAATCGATCGTCAAGCTGCATTGGAATTGATGAAAAGGGAGCTTGAGACAGTATTAGCCAGCAATCCGCAGGAAGCGCTTGCACATGTCCGTCTAGCTGCGGTTAAGTTGCAATTGTTTGAGTTGCTTCAACAAGAAGCATCCAATCCTATGCCCTTGGCAGCGCTTCGCGATGCAGCTTTTCAGTCAAGGTTTTCATCGCGGGCTGAACTCGATAAGTGGCTTGTTCGGGCTATTGGCTCTCATTATTGCCTCCTCGATCAATCACGATTACATGCCCGCCAAGCGTTGGCACTTTGTCCACTTCTTGGGGAAGCTTATGTGTATTTAAAGGAGCTTTCATTCTTGGAAGGGGTGAACCCCGCCACTAAAGCTATCTATTTAGCTCAAGCACTTAGGGTCCGACCATTCGATGGCGAGGTTCATTTTGAAGCAGGCAAAGAATATTTCTTAGACGGAAAACCTGAAGAAGCCATCAAACACTGGCGCCAATCCTACCATAGCAGTGAAGAATATAAGCTTCGATTAATCAATTTATTTTCTAGTGAGCTCGCCACGCAGTTGCCGATCAGCTTTTTTTTGGAAAAATTTGAACCTGATTTAGATGGCCTACGTCAATTGCGCTTGCGGTATCGCAATCTTGAACTACCCGATCAATGGCAGGCGCTATTAAATTATTCCGTAACTAAAATTACCGAATGCGCAAAATCAAAATTGGGCACCGATGCTTGTAATCTCTGGCTGGAAGCAGAATCACTATGCCGCGATCTCGGTAATTCAGAACAGCAAATCGAGTGCAGAATTGCTGCTCTCAAAGCAGATGCTAACAACTATGCGGGCCGCCATGCCGCAGTATTATGTTTCTATAAAGCTCAGCAGCTTGAAAATGTTGAGGAACACGTGAAATGGTGTTTAACTCGGGCGCCAAATGATAAAGATTTGAAGCGGATACGTGACGAAATTGTCCGTGCGCGTTTGAAATCTTCTCCGCACGCATCTTTGCCATCGAAACAGACAAACACTATGCAATAACAAGTGCCAGGTACTACTTTCAAAATGTGGTACTTAAAAAGGAAAAGTAATATGTTAAACGGGGCATATTTCTCAAAAGACCAAATAAAAACAAACTTGTCACGATTGAGCATACTGGCGCCAATTTTTGTCGCCGTATACTACATCGCCTTCTGGCTGCGATTTGGCGATACCTTGGATGAAGAACAGTGGCAGATTCTTGGCCGCACTGTGGCCTGGGTCGCATCAGTTAAGCTTGTATTTTTTGGCCTCTTTCACGTCTATCGTGCCTGGAGTCGGCAAGTCACACTGCACGAGTTGCTTGCCATCAGCAAGGCTACTGTTTGTAGTGTAACTTGCGTATGGTTGCTTGATCGACTTTTTGTACCTGGGTATTCAATTTCACGATTTGTTTTGTTATTAGACTTAGGTGGAACAATTCTTGCGGTAGGAGGCTTACGCGTTTTCTGGCGGCTAATGCTTGAGCGGTTTTCACGCCAAGTGTCATCGCGACAACCCGTGCGAACTTTCATTGCGGGGATAGATTCTTCTAGTGAGGTTTTACTACGAGTTATTCGCCGCAGCGATGAACTCTTATATCAAGTAGTAGGTTTCCTCGACTGTTCTTCGGGCAGAGTTGGTATGCGAGTTGATGGCATTCCTGTCCGGGGCACGCTCGATCAAACACGTGAGTTAGTACGAAAGCATGCTGTGAAAGAAGTTTTAATTATTGCAGGTGACCTTTCCGGGCTGCAAGTTCGTCAGCTTGTCGAAGACTGCCGACATGAACAAGTGCGGGTTACCGTCTTACCTAGCTATGAACAACTTCTAACAGGCCAAGTTTCGGTACAGCCGCGTCCTGTAACAATCGAAGATTTGTTACGCCGTGATCCTGTGGAACTCGACTTACAACAAATCAGCCAATGGATTGATAATCGAGTAATTATGGTGACAGGAAGCGCCGGGAGTATCGGTACTGAAATTTGTCGACAGCTTTTACAATTCACCCCACGCAAATTGATAGTTGTCGATCGTTCGGAGAACGGCCAATTCTATTTAGACCGAGAACTCCTACAGTCGAATACACCTATTCCTTATGAAATTTGTGTGGCCGACATTTCCGATCGGTGGCGCATGCAAAGTTTGTTCGATATCCATCGACCGGAAATCGTGTTTCATGCTGCTGCTTACAAGCATGTTCCCTTGATGGAACAAAATCCCGGTGAGGCCGTGAAGAATATTCTTTTGGCAACTTGCCGTTTAGCCGACCTAGCAGAAGAATATCAAGTCGATTCGTTTGTCATGATATCGACCGATAAAGCTGTCCAGCCTACTAGCATTATGGGAGCATGTAAACGTGCAGCAGAACTATACATTCAAGCTATAGCTAAAAACTCCTCGAGCCGTTTTATCACAGTGCGATTTGGTAATGTGCTTGATTCTGCCGGCAGCGTTGTTCCAATATTTAGAGAACAGATTAACCGGGGAGGACCGGTGACAGTTACTGACCCGAGAATGCAACGCTTCTTTATGACAATTCCTGAAGCCTCTCAACTGGTTATTCAAGCGGCAGCTAATGGACAAGACAACGAAATTTTTGTGCTTGACATGGGTGAACCGGTCCAGATTGTCGACCTTGCGGCGGATATGATTCGACTTTCTGGATTTCGAGTGGGCGAAGATATCGAAATTGAATTTTCTGGTGTTCGCCCAGGAGAAAAATTATATGAAGAACTTTATTCGTGCGGAGAACGGCGGTTGCCTACACGGCATCCCAAAATTCTTATTGCCGAACAAGAATGTGTAGATGCCGAGGAAATTTTTGATTCAATAGAACGCTTAGTGGTAAATGCTGAAGAAGGCGCCGAGAGCATTGTCTCCGGGCTTCAACAAATAGTTCCTAGTTTTCGTTCTCAACAGCTTCGAGTGCAGCGACGGGCGGCATAGCATCGCAAATATGTGGAGCGATCGTCGGCGCGATTTTGTCAACTCATCTCACATGCTGACCTCTCGATTTGACCAATAAAGCACTGCTCTTAAGCCTTGCCAACCAAGAATATGGACTCCAATCGCGGATTGGAGTTGAACCTTTCAGAAACACTTTGGGGTCCGAAGCCAAATTTTCGGTTTTTGTGGTATCTCCTCAGTGTTTGCATAACTCGTTATACTGGATGTGCTTGGTGTCGTCTCACAAACCTGTGCGGGCGTAGCTCAATGGTAGAGCGGCGGCTTCCCAAGCCGCACACGAGGGTTCGATTCCCTTCGCCCGCTCTTCATTTCTTTTTCGCTTGTAATCGTGGACTCTTCAGGAATATTTGGAGGAATGTCCCCGCAAAATTGCCCATCTTGAGGGGTATTTGTTCAAAGAAACCTAAAAAAACTTAGGGCGCTGGCGATTTTGGCAAGTTTAGAATATCGCGGAACTTAAGGCAAAGCCATTCGACCTAGTTACATTTTGTGGCAGCGAATTACATGACTGCCCCCTTGCGATTCACTCCTTGCCCGTTAACTTGGCAGCACTCACCGGATGAACTGCCGCGTCTTATGCAGCCTTTAACGGAAACGAAGGCCCTGCCCAACGCCTCACGACGTGGCAACCGACGGTCGATTGCAAG
Source organism: uncultured Pirellulales bacterium (assembly GCA_964538425.1). Lineage (GTDB taxonomy): Bacteria > Planctomycetota > Planctomycetia > Pirellulales > JADZDJ01 > JADZDJ01. The sequence continues at coordinate 5,626 of CAZIGP010000261.1, forward strand.
AGCCGTTCTTCCATAGAACGAAATTTGCATCGCCCACGGGCAAGGATGTTGCCTCTAGGCATTGCGTTGTTTTATTCCAATTTGTCAGGCACCAGGAGGATTTGTGCCATGCTCTTGAAGTTTGTCGCTTCAGCGATTATCGCTGCTTTTCTGTTCGATCAAAACCAACAAGCATCTGATTCAAAGGCTCTTGCAGATCAGGCCTCCAAGACTAACGAGTCCACCTCGGAATCCAAGAGTGCTGCCATAGATGCTGAAAAGAGAGATGCAAAAGCCGATTCAAAAAAGAAAGATTTGCACGAAGTTGAGAAACAAATTGTTGAAAAAACTAATGCGGAACGTGCCCGTTTCGGCCTGCCACCTTTGGTCATCGACCGCAATTTAATTCAATCGGCTCGAACCCATGCGGCTTGGATGACCAACAGCCGTACACTACAACACACCTATAAGCCAGTAGCAGAAAACATTGCAATGGGGCAACGGACTACTGACGAAGCGATGAGTTCGTGGATGGGAAGCCCTGGCCATCGGGCGAACATTTTAAATGGAGGCCATAAGCGTATAGGCGTAGCAGCCTACCGCACACCCGAGGGAACTATTTACTGGTGTCAGCAGTTTTTGCCTTAAGATCTCAACAATTGATGGATGCACATACAACAATTCAGTGGTATGTGCTTTTAAGCCCAGAGAGTAACTCTGGGCTTTTTTGTTGATATCTGGCTTAATTATGACACCCCCTTCTTGATGGTTTATATACTCCCCGTAACAATGAGACCTCTTTGTTCATTGCAGTAGAGGCACTTCTTATGGCAGAAATAGCCGC
>CAZIGP010000262.1:0-6439 GCA_964538425.1 uncultured Pirellulales bacterium
CTCAAGTACGACGGCCTGTCGTACGCCGAAATGTGGATCTCCGAAGCGCAAGAACGCATGATCCTGGCAGTGCCGCCCGATTCTTGGCCGGAACTAGAATCGCTCAGTCAATCGGAAGGCGTGGAAGCGACGGTCATCGGCGAGTTCCGCCCGACGAAGCGGTTGCAACTGCTCTATCAAGAGCAGCAAGTCGCCGATCTGTCGATGGAATTTTTGCACGATGGCCGGCCTCCGGTCGTTCGCGAAGCGAAATATCAACCGCCATCCGTCGGGCCGTTGCATCCACTTGTAGGAGGCGAATCCCTTCGCCGAGCCGCGCCAGACTTTGCTGAATCACTGACCAAAATTCTCGGCTCGCTCAACGTGTGCAGCAAGCATTGGGTCATTCGACAATACGACCATGAAGTGCAAGGCGGCAGTGTTGTAAAACCGCTGGTGGGCGTGGCGAACGACGGCCCGAGCGATGCGGCGGTGGTGCGGCCGGTGTTGTCCTCGCGCCGAGGTATTGCCATTGCGTGTGGCATGAACCCGCACTACGGCGACTTCGATACGTATCACATGGCTGCCAGTGCGATTGATGAAGCCGTGCGAAATTGCGTTGCCGTCGGAGCCGACCCGGAGCGGATTGCGATTCTCGATAACTTTTGTTGGGGCGACTGCGAAAAGCCGGAAACACTCGGCTCGCTCGTTCGCGCGGCCTTGGCATGCTACGACTCGGCGATTGCTTTAGGCACGCCGTTCATCAGCGGCAAAGATAGTTTGAACAACGAATTCCGCTACGTGGATGAGAAAGGCGTAAAGCAGACGATCGCCATTCCGCCATCGCTGTTGATTAGCGCGATGGGGCAAATCGATGATGTAAGCCGCTGCGTGACGATGGATTTGAAACGTGCCGGCAACGTGCTGTATCAAGTCGGCGTGACCAGAAACGAACTTGGCGGTTCGCATTTTTCACTGGTGAATAAATTGAGCGGCGGCCAAGTGCCGCAAGTGAATGTTGCGGTTGCCAAAGCGACATTTGCCGCATTGCATAAAGCCATTCATGCGGGCTACGTTCGCGCTTGCCACGATTTAAGCGAAGGTGGCCTAGCGGTGGCTGCGGCAGAAATGGCGTTTGCCGGCGGCTTGGGTGCACGGCTTTATTTAGAACAAGTACCGCATGATGTCGGTAAGTCGCCCGTCGATGACATTCCCGGCGGATTGGCCGGCATGTTGTTGTTCTCGGAATCGAACACGCGGTTTTTGGTAGAAGTGCCGCAAGACGCAGTAGGGCACTTCGAGGAAACGCTTGGCGATGTTCCGCACGCCGCCGTAGGCGAAGTGCTATCGCAGCCGACGTTGATCGTCACCGACGTCGACCCGATGGCAGAAAACCACTTGATTGAAGCAGACATCGCCAAACTAAAAGCAGCCTGGCAAAAGCCACTCGCTTGGTAACAATCACAAACACAACGAACTTCAATAAAAAACGACTCTTGATTCTGAACCCTGAACCCTGAAGCCTCCCGTGCAACCTCGTGTTTTAATCCTTCGCGCTCCCGGCACTAACTGCGATGGCGAAACCGCGCATGCGTTTACGCTTGCCGGTGGTCGTCCGGAGGTGGCGCATGTACGGCGGGCCGTCGAATCGCCAAAACTGTTTACCGACTCGCAAATTCTTTGCATCCCTGGCGGGTTTAGCTACGGCGACGATATTGCTTCCGGTCGCATCTTCGGCGGGCAGTTACAACATCACCTGGCCGATGCGATGCAAGAATTCAAAGCCGCCGGCAAGCTGATCCTTGGCATCTGCAATGGCTTTCAAGTGCTCATCAAGTGTGGCTTGCTCGGCGATGATGTCGCCACGCTGGCATGGAATAACTCCGGCCGATTCGAGGACCGTTGGGTGAGGTTGGCTGTGCAGGGTTCAGGGTTCGGAGTTCAGGGTTCAGAGAGCAGGAGTCAGGAGCCATCACGGGAAGCACAGTGCGTTTTTCTCATTGGTATCAATCAAATGTATCTGCCGGTTGCACATGGCGAAGGACGATTTGTGGCCCGCGACGAGGCAACCCTTCGCCAACTTCAAGACGCCGGACAACTCGCACTGCGGTACGCCCCACTTGCAGCATCAACCAATGGCGCTGCACCAGTCGATCAAGCGCTCCCCTATCCAGACAATCCTAACGGTGCGCAACTGAACGTTGCCGGCATGTGCGATTCGACTGGGCGAATCTTCGGACTGATGCCACACCCAGAACGGCACGTTGACCGTACGCAGCATCCCCGGTGGACGCGTGGCGAAGCCGGTGAAGTGGGAGATGGCCTGCGACTATTCCAAAATGCCGTGCGATTTTTTCAGTAAACTTAAATCCGTCTGTTCGATTTGCGGATTCGTCTCACGGAAAGTTTCATGGATCCACTCGCTTGGATTGACGACGAATTGGCGTCACTCGAGGCGCAACATTTACGGCGCCGGTTGACGGTGCGCGCGGGATCGCAGCAGCCGGCCATCGAGCTTTCGAAAACGCAGGACCTGATCAACTTCGGTTCGAACGATTATTTAGGGTTGGCGGCCGATTCGCGGTTGATTGAGGCGGCCAAGCAAGCGACAGAGCGTGAAGGCTGGGGAGCCGGCGCAAGCCCGCTGATTACCGGCCGATCAATCTCGCATGCCGAGCTAGAGCAAAAGCTGGCGGAGTTTGAAGAAACGGAAGCAGCGCTGGTGTTCACCTCGGGCTTCGCCGCCAATGCCGGCACCGTAGCGGCACTCGTTGACCGTAACGATGCCATTTTTGCCGACGCGAAAAATCACGCCAGTTTGATCGACGGTTGTCGTTTGTCGCGCGCCGAGGTTCAGATCTATCGCCACGGCGATGTCGATCATTTGGCTGAACTTTTAACCGCCGCAGCCAAGTTTCGGCGCAGATTGATTGTGACCGACACGCTCTTCAGCATGGATGGAGATTTGGCGCCACTCGTGGAAATTGCGGAACTGGCCCAAAGCCATGCCGCGATGGTGATGGTCGACGAAGCCCACGCCACGGGTGTTTTTGGGCTACATGGCCGAGGTGTGGCCGAACATTTTGGCGTTGAAGATGCAATTCACATCCGCATGGGTACATTGAGCAAAGCCTTAGGCAGCGCCGGTGGTTTTGTCGTCGGCCGACAAAGCTTGATCGACTGGTTGGCAAACCGGGCGCGGTCGTATGTGTTTTCAACCGCTTTCCCACCAGGCGTCGCCGCAGCAGCAAAAACGGCGCTGGGCATTGTGCAAACCGAACCGAACCGCCGACAAGAATTGCTGCAGCGTGCCGATCAATTGCGCCAAACCATTGCAGAGTGCGGCTGGGATGTAGGGAAATCGCAAAGCCAGATTTTGCCGCTTTATATCGGCGATCCCAAGCGAACGATGCAGCTTACCGATCGATTGCGAAGCCGTGGCTTACTCATCCCAGGAATTCGTCCACCTTCCGTACCGGCAGGTGAATCGCTGCTGCGGATCAGCCTAAGCTGGTCGCATACCGCGGAAATGCTGGACGAATTGATCGATGCACTTACTGCAGAAACACCGTAGGTTCAGCCTGGCGTTTACGTTTTTTGACCGAGTTGCTGCAACATCGCGTCGTATTTCTTCCGTTCCAGTGGTGGAAGTTCAGCAGGGTCGAACTTCAGCTCGTTGGCTCGCTTCAGCGAGTTGCGAGCGCCAGTTTGGTCTCCGGCCGCCGTTTGAGCGATGGCCAAGTGAACCAGCTTGGCAGGCATCGGGCTGGGACCAGTCACCGCATCAGATAAATCGACTACCGCTTGCTTGGCATTTCCTTGTGCCAAATAGACGAAGCCGCGAGTATCCAAAATGTCCGACTGCGGGCCGAGATAGGCAATCGACTGATTAACGTATTTCATCGCTTCGTCGAGCTCTTTGCCTTGAATGGCCAACAAATACGCCAAGTTATTTGCCACCACGGCACGATCAAAGGGACGAGTTTCGGCACGATTCACGACTTCTTTATAGAGCCGTTCTGCCTCATCGTATCGCTGCTGAAATTCTCGCAATCCAGCGACTTGAATTTGCACCAGCGACGACTCGGGATCATCACGCAAGGCACGTTCGAAAATTGCATCTACCTTTGCAATTTGTTCTGGAGTAGGCGGCGTTACTTTTTGCCGCATTGCGATCAACAAGATTTGCAACTTAGGGCTTACAGGTAAATTCGAGCGCCCTTCTTCGATAAATGCGATGGTCTCATCCACTCGGCCACGGTTTGCCAGAAATGCTCCCAGAAGTAATGAATCCTGAGGCACATAACCAACATATTCTCGCAGCAGCTTTTCGGCGTCGCCGTAATGCTTCAATTGTTCTAAAATGCTGGCGATTGTCCGTAAGCGGCCCCATTGCTCTTTCGGCAATGGCCGCTCGGAGGGCAATTCTTTCTTCAAATTTTCGGCAGCTTGCGTGCCACGACCTGTCGCTGTATCTAAGCGAGCCGTTAACGTCAGTAACTCAGGAGCGTTGGGAACTATCTCTTTTAGAGTTCGAAGCCAGGAACTTGCCTCGCTAGCGTCGTCGTTGCGTAACAACATTTCAATGTAAGCGATGTAAGTTGCTGGTGCCGGTTTCGGTTGGCTGACGAGCGAAGTCATTTCACTCTTCGCAATCGTCCAATTGCCCAAACGTTCTTGCAATTGGGCCTCTAATAATCGCTCGATAGTGACAAGAGGACGTTGTTGTTTCAATGTCGCCAAAAGACGTAATGCTTCGCGTGCCGAGGTTGCCTCGCCGCGTTCTGACAGCAAAGCAGCCTTTAGTGCCAGATCTTGTGGATCGGGCGTTGTATTGGGAGCTGTCTTCAACAAGTCAATCGCTTTTAAGAATTGCTGATAGTCCGGTTCTGCAGCCAGCAATTTGGCCATTTCTCGACGTGCCCAGGCATAATTTTCGTTCTGCTCTGATTGCGCGGGAGCTTTGCGAAGAATGTGTTCTAAATGAGTTTTTGCTTTCGCAATCCGATTCGTGCGGAGATAGTATCCCGCGACTACTCTTTCAATCGCCTGGTCATCAGGCGCACTCTCCAATGCAGTGACGTAAAATTGGTCCGCCTGACCATGATCGTTCAGCATTTCGTAACCTTGCGCCAACGTAAGGGCTCTTCGGTCTTCCGGTAATTGAATTTGAGCTTCTTGAACAACTTCGTGAGCTTCTGTCACTTTTTTGTTTTTTACCAAATGACTCACCAATGCGAGCCAGACCTCAGGAAAATCAGGCCCTAGCGCAATGGCTTTGCGGAATGCTGCTTCTGCTTCTTGAGTTTTGCCCGAGTTGCCTAGCAAATTGGCACGGAACAACAAGTCGGAAAGATTGGTTGTATCCTCATCGACGGCCTTGTTGATCTGCTCCTCAGTTAATTGAGTGCCCTGCTGCGCATCGATCATGACTTTTAATCGGCTCAAGTCACTGCCAACCAATGCGCTGTAAGTAGCCATTACATCTTTGGCTTTGTCAAACTGGTTGCGCGCGTAAAGCAAATGCACAAGTTGTCGGATCATCAATCCGTTGGCCGGCCCAAGTTGTAAAGCTTCTTCCAAATTGGCGATGGCTTCGTCGAAATGACCTTCAAGAACATTGATTTCCGCCAACAGTTTTGGAATTTCGTGCCAGCCTGGTCGCTTGTTTTTGATTTCGCCTAACAATGCGCGGGCTTTTTTGTGGCTCTCACGCTCACTGGCATCTAACACCACTTCATTTTGATTAGGAGCGATCTTCTTTTGCTGGGCTTCGCGAACTGCCATGACCAGTTGAACCGCTTCGATGAGCTGGGCTTGCTCATTATCTCGACCAAGTGTCTTCGAAAACCATTCGCCGATTTCTTTCAACGCCGATTGATCTGCGGAACTGCGTGCTAAATCAAATAACATCGAGCGCAATCGCACGTCGTTGGGACGTACCTCTGCGGCTTTGTTCCACCATTGCCGTGCACCCGAAGCATCACCTAGTTGAATGAATGCCGATCCCAGCGTGGAATATGCTTGCACTCGTGAATCTTCCGGCCATTGAGCTGCAAGTTCGCCAATCTTCGAAAGCTGCTGACTTTTCTCTTGAGACGAGATTTTTTGATTCAAAATAGCTTCAACTCGAACTGAAATAAGCGTAGGATCTTTTTGTAGTTCCGCCGGAGTTTGATCTAGTGCTTTTAAAGCTTCTTTTGCGTCGCCATGCTGAGCTGAAAATCGGGCGTAGGCAGATAGCACGGCCGTATTATCCGGATACTGCTTAACCAACGCATCAAGTTTTTTTCGCGCTTGCTCATTTTCTTCTTTACGCGTTAATACATCGACATCTAGCAGCGACAGATTAGGCTCGCTCAGTCCTTGCTGGTTTCGTAACAGGGCAACTAAAGATTCGATTTTTTTCCAGTCCCGCGATTCTTTTGGTTTGCGCATTTCTTGAGTAACGCGCAATTCG
>CAZIGP010000263.1:0-444 GCA_964538425.1 uncultured Pirellulales bacterium
GTGCCATTTACAATAAGTACATCGAGGCCTGTGTAATTCACCGCGCCATTGCCGGTGCGTAAAACTGCGGTGGAACTGACGTCGACGGCCCCTGTGCTCGTGGTATTCAACGTAAGCGATTCACCATCGTCGCCGGCATTGATGGTAAGCCCCATCGTGCCAATCGTGGTCAAATCGATGTTGCCAAATATGTCAACGCCGTCGTCTGCATTGATCGTGGTTGCGGTGCTATTCGAAGTTGAAGCAACATTAAACGTGTCTGCCCCTATTGTTCCATTGACGATCAACGTCGCTAAGCCGCTGTAATTGACCGCGCCATTGGTGTTGCGCTGCACGACTGAGGAAGATACATCCACGGTGCCTGATGGTGTGGTGTTAAGAGTAAGCGATTCACTATCTCCGCCGCCATTAATTGTGAGGCCGGCTGCACAAATACTCGTGAGA
>CAZIGP010000263.1:454-6431 GCA_964538425.1 uncultured Pirellulales bacterium
ACTACCAAAGGCATCGAGACCACCACTTGCATTGACGGTTGTTGCTGTACCACCTGCGGTGGAGGCAATATTGTATGAATCTGCGCTGCCCGTGCCATTAACAATTAACGTACTCAAGCCGGAATAATTCACCGCGCCATTGGTGTTGCGTTGAACTGCCGAAGAACTGACAGACACCGTACCAGCGAGAGTGGTATTAAAGGTTAATGATTCACCATTACCACCCGCAGTTATGGTAAGCCCAGCGGTGCCAATCGAAGTTAAGTCGATGTTGCCGAAGATGTCTGTTCCGCCTTGGGCATCAATGCTTGTTGTCGTACCTGACGCGGTGGAGGCCACGTTCAACGTATCAGCCCCGGCAGTGCCGTTAACATTCAGAACAAGGAAATTGTTGTAGTTAACTGTCCCGTTGCCTGATCGAACCACTATTGTTGACGAAATATCGACGATGCCTGTCGTAGCGGTATTCAGAGTGAGCGATTCCCCGTTGCCGCCTGCATTTAAAGTCAACCCATTGGTACCAATCGTAGTGAGGTCGATTGCCGTAAAGACATCGGTGGCTGCACCGGCGTTGATCGTAGTCGTTGTGAGATTTGCCGTGGAGGTTACGGTAAATGTATCGACACCCGTCGTGCCGTCGATTTGCAAGGTCGCGAAACCGAGATAGCTAACCGTGCCGTTGCCTGTGCGCGTCACACCGGTGGCTGAAACATTTACGATGCCGGCCGTTGTTACTTTTAGCACTAACGACTCGGCATTAGGACCAGAGTCAAGCGAAAGTCCTGCCAGCCCGATCGATGTCAGATCGATGTCGCCAAAAACGTCTGTGCTTCCCAAAGCATTGACGGTTGTTGCCGTACCACTGGCAGTCGATGCAATGTTAAAGGTGTCGATGCCCGCAGTGCCATTGATTAGCAGCGTTGACAAACCGCTGTAATTCACGGTGCCATTGCCGCTAAGCGTTACTGCGGTGCTGCTGACGGAGACGGTGCCGGCTGCTCCCGTATTGAGCGTTAACGATTCGCCACCGTCGGTGATGATGCTTAAGCCGGCCAATCCGATCGTGGTTAAATTAATCGGCGCGAGGAAAACATCTGCTCCTGCTCCCAGATCTACGGTAGTTACGGTCGCTGCAGCCGTTGAAGAAATCGTCACCGAATCGATGCCACCGGTGCCGTTGAGATTCAGACTTCCAAATCCCGTGTAATTGATGGGAGCGCTGGTGAGACGTTGAACGGAAGTATTGCTGAGCGTCGTTGTTGAACCACTCACACCGATGTTTAATGTGAGCGCTTCGCTATTACTGCCGGCATTGATATCAAGCACTCCAGCGAGTGTGCTGAGATCGATCGCGCCAAATGTATCGGTGCCGCCTAGTGCATTGATCTGCGTCAAAATTAGCGCGGCGGTCGATAGCACATTAAACGTATCTACGCTGGCAGTGCCATTGACGATTAAATTCGTGAAGCCAGCATAGTTCACCATTCCATTGCCGCTACGATTGACTGCAGTCGAACTGAGCGTAACCGTGCCGGCTGTGGTTGTGTTCAACGTCAGTGTTTCGCCATTGCCACCAGAATTGACGGTAAGCCCCGCGGCGCCGATGGTGGTTAAGTCGAGACCAGCGAAAATATCTGCGCCGCCGCCTGCACTAATCGAGGTTGCTGTCCCTGTGGCGGTGGATGCAATGTTGAAGGTGTCGATACCAATGGTGCCATTGACGAGCAAATTGCTAAAGCCGTTGTAATTTAATACACCATTCGTACTTCTTTGAACGGTCGTGGCAGAGACATCGACCGTGCCGGCTGTGGTTGTATTGAGTGTGAGCGATTCGCTGTTGCTGCCCGAATTGATCGTCAGCCCAGCCGCACCGATAGCTGTTAAAGAAATCGCTGTGAAAGTATCGGTGCCAAGGCCCGAGTTGATCGTTGTTGCAGTTGCTACGGCGGTACCTGTTACTGTAATCGTGTCGCCTGCGACCGAACCAGTGACTTGCAGAGCTTCTAAGCCTGTGTATCCGACGGTTGCTCCAGAGCTGCGCGAAACCGATGTACTCGAGATACCGATGATTTCGGGGCCAGCAGCCGTCGTGCCCAGCTCTAAGGTATCGCTGCCTGTGGCACCTGTGTCGGTAACGTTTACAACTGCCAGCGCTAACAAACCGCTTTGATCGATCTGATAAATATCGCTTCCATCACCAGCATCGAGCGAGATGGTTACTAGGGCTGGAAATTCGAGCTGGGTGAGGCTCGTGAGGTCGATTGTATTGGCAAAATTATTCGCAGCGGTTATCGAAATGCTTGTAACGGCATTGGCTAACGTCACGCCTTCGATCGGATCGAGCCCGTTGATCAGTACGTTGCCTCCGCTAAAAGTGACGGCGACGTTATCAGCGTCGTCCATGGCAATGTTCAGTGCACCCAACGTGAAGTTGGCGGTGACTGTTAGCAACCGGCGATTTTCGAGCGTTTCAAGCCCCGTTCGGCGCTGAGAGCAACGAGACAAACGTCGTTTCAAAGACGAAGCAGGAGTTGGCCGTCGCGACCGTCGTCCTGCACCCGGCGAAAAAAATGCGCGAGATGCCCAATCAGTCCAGATTGACATGCCGCGTAATCTCCGGCTTCCTTAGCGCATTTGGCCAACGGAAAAAAGCGAATACCGGCGCGGCCGTTGGGCACCCCTGGCATGCCGGTGATGAAAACTTCCGCCCGTCGACACCCCGAGCGGTTGGCGTCGGTTTTAGCTGGCCCGTCCGATGCTAAACTCTCGTGGTGTCGACCTTTAGGCGGGTTGAGTTAAGCCTATAGAATTGAGGCTAATTGCCAATGGGGCAAAATGCAAGGTTTGAGGGCAAATCTCCGGCATATTTGCAGGGATAAATCAAGCAATATCGATAAATTGCGGGGGATAGTTTTAGCGACGAATGATGTCCTCGCTAGGGCGATTCCATTGCAAAAGCACTTTCCGACCAGGATTTGGGTCGGAAGCGGGTTCGTCGTTCAAAGCCAATCGTTGCGGCTCGCGTGATGGACCGCCTGCATCGATGGGGGAGGCATTCGTGGCTGCAGTTCGCCGATCATAAACGCTAACTCGGCTTGCAGAACCTGTTGCACGAGCGGCTGACGCCTGCGGTTCGTCGAAAACACTGGCTTGGCTGGAACGAGTCGCTGAGCTGGCCATATTTGCAGCCAAAGAGCGATCTTCGCGAGGCAAATTTTCAGGTGCATAGGATTCAGGAACTTTGCGCAATGGAGCAAGCGATGCAAGCTCCGCCGGCGGAGGATTCTTGCGATCTTCACTCTGGGCCCGATACATCGGATCGGCTGCGGAACGTGAACGATTGTTTGCAGCAAGCAGTTCGCTGGAACGGCCGTCATCCAGTTTTGGGCTGCCTTGCTTCACCCATACCAGCCATTTGTCTTGCAACACGGCCAGGTTTTCGTAGCCGTAGTGCTGTTTAATTACTTCGGACCAGTTTTCGTTCTTTAAACCATCCCCGACGAATTCCATAAACTTATGCCGGCCGCCTTGTTCGATGAGGAACCGAGCCAGCGAATAACCTTGTGAATACAGCGGCAGCACATCGCGAGGATATTCTTTCATCGCAAACATTTGATGAAAAGCAATGCCGCGTTGGGTTTTCAAGAAACTGATGAGCATTTGTTGCTGCTTGGTTCGCTCGGCCACGTGCTCTACGGTGGTGCAAGCTCCTTCATCGGCCCAACGTGGCAACGGACGGCGGAAATGGCTGGCAAAAATGGTGTGAGTGACTTCGTGCGGCAACACGCTGTCGAGCAGTCGCTGTTCGTTGCCTTGGATTTTCATATCCCAACCAAACACTTCGCCACGATCAAAAACGAAACTAGTGGCTCCGCCCGCGCCGAGGTGTGGTGCAACTTCAGCGACAATCGGGCAAGGTTTCGACCAGTTTGGCATGGGCGAGCCAAGCCACTCGATGGCCAACTCGCGACGATATTTTTCGGCAGCTTTGCCGATTTTTTCGGCCAATTCCGGGGTAGGAGCTTCGACAATGAAATTAGGCGTGCGGGTGCTGGCACCCATGCAAACAATCAAAATAAACACAACGATGGCGGGCAAGAAGCGAGCTTCCATGCTCCAGGTCTCCGAATTAAATGGCGGGGCGGAAACGTATCGAGCCGCATTCCGTGCGACTCGGTGGGTGCCTTGGCAAACGTGGTTCGCCAATGGCCAGGGTCAGGTAGGTTTGCATCTCTCGTGCCTATTGCAAGAAGCGACGGGCAATTTGCATCACAAGTTCTTGCTGCAACAGCGAGATCGGGAAAGTGTGGATTTACCGGAAGCCAAAACTCCTGGCCAACATGCCGGTAAACTTTACAAAGTTTTACCAGCTTCTCTGGAAAATCTCCTAGAGGAGTTTTACCGATGCTAGCACTGATGCCTGCTCAGATACTTCAGGCATTGGCAAGAATTATTTTTATGAGAGGGGCGTTTGCGGCTGGAAATTGGAGTTCAGCCAATTCTTGTTTCGTTATCCATCGAAATGGTTCTAGAGGCGATTGCTGAGGATTGCTGGGCTTACAATCAAAAAAATGTATCTTCAGCAAACCGTGTTCGTATTGATGCTTGGTGCAAAAAAGTTCGCCAGCAGCTTGCACATCTAAACCGCATTCTTCACGGCATTCTCGCAGGGCAGCAGCGACGGGCAATTCGCCATCGTGTACTTTGCCCCCTGGGAATTCAGCGTAACCAGCAAGCGGAACACCAGGGGGACGAATCCCTACGAGAAATCGATTTTTGTACCGCACTACGGCGATCGCAACGAGCGTCGGCAATGGCTGATTTTGCTCGCGACGTGGAGACTCACTCATAAAATCGTGACATACCGATTTTTAAAGATGCTTGGGTCTCAATCCTTTTCTTTTAATTTATCCGCCAGTCGGCCCGGTGAACCCATGATGTTGTAGCCGGCATCGACATGCAGAATTTCGCCAGTGATTCCGTCGGAACTCGAAGACAACAAAAATGCAGCACTGCGGCCGACTTCTTCGTGTGTAATGTTACGGGCAAGTGGGGCTACGTATTCATAGAGTTGCTCCATACCATCGGACCCCACAGCTCGCGCAGCCAGCGTTCGTAAAGGACCAGCGCTGATTGCATTAACTCGTATCCCTGAGGGCCCTAAATCGTAAGCAGCATATTTCACACACGCATCTAAAGCCGCTTTGCAAATTCCCATCACATTGTATCGCTGCACAACTTTTTCACCGCCGAAATACGTCATTGCCAGGACCGAACAGCCTTGATTCATCATTGGCTTGGCAAAATTGCACATGGCCAACAGGCTATAAGCACTAATATCCATTGCTAACTTGAAACCATCACGGCTGGTTTGAATCGTGGGTTTGGCAAGATCATCGGTGTTCGCAAAAGCTACCGAATGCAACAAGAAGTCGATCTTGCCGAATTCCTTGGTTGTGTGGGCCATGAATTTTTGGATGTCGTCGTCTTTCGAGACATCAACCGGCAACAAAAATTTTGCATTCGGTTCATTATCGGTTAGCTGCGAGACTCGGCGGCGATTTCGCTGCCGCTCATCGTCGGGGCGGTCTGGAAGGTGCGAAAATCCGCATAATCCCCCTTGGGCCATGATCTCTTTCGCAATCGCCCAGGCAATAGAATTTTCGTTGGCGACACCAAAAATTATCCCCTTTTTCCCTTCAAACATGCCCATCATTTGGCTCCTTCACTCTAAAAATAGCGGTTTTGCATGAGAATACCGCGTGAGTTTCAATTGCACAACTGAGACAAGGCCAAAGAAAAGTGTGATCTATCCGACGACATACATCGTAAGATTAAGTATCATTCCAGCAACACGTAAGCAAGTTAGAGCACCCTCGAATCCAAATCAAGAGTTTGCTTTGTCCCAAGGGTCCTTTGCGACAACCCCCGCTGTTCGCTTTCAGTGATATGACGTTACCAAATTTTGCATCCTCGT
>CAZIGP010000264.1:0-6405 GCA_964538425.1 uncultured Pirellulales bacterium
TTCCGATGAAAATATTATCCTTGATCAAGCGATTGAAAACTCCTATCTGGGCTTGCGAATAGGCATCCTTGACCAATCAGCGATATTACTCGCGCGCCGTAACGAGCTCACTCATATCGACTGTGCCACACGGCAGTATCAATCTATTGTGCCATCGATCTCTATACCACCATGGACGATTTTGCTCGCTTTTTCCGGGATGAAAAAATCCCTGGTATCAACAGATTACAACCGCCGGGTCGACGAATGTGCGGAAGCCGCTCGAATACTGCTTACCGCAGTCGGCAGGTCTGACCAAAGGCCGGTTCTACGAAATATTGAACCAGCCGAGTACGTTGAAAATAAACGGTTTCTTACCGGAGCAATAGCTCGTAGAGCGGCCCACTACTTCAGCGAAACCTCACGTGTTCAGCAAGGGATAGAGGCTTGGCGAAAAGGCGATTTGCTGGAATTCGGGCAGTTAATAACAGCCTCAGGCGCAAGTTCTATCTCCAATTACGAGTGCGGTGCTCCGCCATTGGTCACGCTGTATGAGTTGTTGGTTTCAAAGCCTGGAGTCTACGGGGCACGTTTTAGTGGCGCGGGATTCCGCGGCTGTTGCGTTGCAATTGTAGATTCTGCAGTTGCCGAAAATGTCGCGGCAGACGTGAAAACAGCCTACATTGCACAGCATCCCGAGTTCGCAGACCGTGCAGGAACACTCTTGTGCGATTCAGATGGCGGAGCGCATATTGTATAAAGTCTGCAGCATTTCTAGCGTTTGCATTACTTATTTGCACTACTCAGCGGTACCGTGAAAACCGGGGCACTTCGTTGGCATACTTTGCATCGTATTGCAGTAATGTTCGCCAAGAATCGAATTCTAATAGTTGCTGATCATAACTTGCCCGCCAAAGTGCAGCAGAAAGTTGATACGTTGTGAATGCAAACATGGGGTTGGGGTAGATACCTCGCATCAACTCTTCAGGGCCAACGTTAGACCGCCAGCGGACAAAAGTTTCAAGCACATCGACATAACCGTTTGCATGCGGATCAACTTGCTGGTCAACTCCATTAATGACCAATTGCTTCCGTCCTTCTTGAAACTCAGCCTCGATTTCAAATGGCTTGCCGTCAGCCTCGCCACGAAGGCAACGTCGTTTAGTCCAAGGTGCGTTTCTTTTGAAATCCGTACGTCCGTCGATTCTTGTTTTGCCCCATTTCAATTGCCAAATGCATTGACCATCGACAACATATCGATAATCCTCAGGATTTGGTGCATCATATGGCTTGGATGTTGCCTGGATGCAAAGACCTTTGTTGAGCGATTGTTCCAGGCTGCCATGCAAACGTGAGAATAAATATAGAACCCAGGCTAAACAATGGATCGATTCTTGGAACTGAATCGACACCATGACTTTGCGATTTCGTAAATTGCTTGGATCCTCTCTGTCCTTCATGCGTCGCATTTCGATGGAATGAACCGAGATGTGCTTGAATTGCGACAGGTAATCAACGATAGCCTGAGTGATAGGGCTAAACAGCTCAAGGAAATCGAACAACATCAAAGCTCGGCTGCCTTTTATCGCATCAAGCAATTGATGACAGTGTTCTGGATGTTCCGGCGACGCCATTGGCTTTTCATTTAAAATCGATATTGCTTCTTTTTGGCCACGTTCCAGCAGAATTTTCAACGCGAGTTGTCGTGCGTCGGGCGGAAGCGCTAGATGAAATATGTCTGCCGGTAATCGATAAAATTTCTCTTCATCCGCGCAATTCTGAATTTGATGAGTTGAAATATCGGCTGGCTGCGGTCCGAAGTCAAACACAAAAGGCCGCAAGTCTAAATGCCAACCTGCCTCCAGAAATTTGCGGCCAATGTAGCCCCAGGCACCGGCGATTGCAAGCGAATTTAAAGACTTGTTTGACGATGCAACGGAGATGGACACGATTTCAAGCGATTTTTGTCAAAGACATTCTCTAGTTTGAAAGATAGGCGTCATTTTACGTGCCGTGCTTGTTCGTTGCCAAGCACATTCGGTGAGGAGACGGCAAACTAGTTCGGCCGTTTGGAACGCCAGCGAGCCATGGAGCGTGCATCTTAAGAAAGCGAATGCTACCTCCTGATGGCCCGGAAGACCAAAGAGTAAGAAGCAAGGTTTCATCTGGCAAAAGGACCGCAGAAGGTTGTCCGAATGAAAATGCTCGCCAATCGGAATGGCCAGTGGCCGACAGAGCAACAGATAAACGGCGTGCTGCCCAAACAATCTCATTGCTTTCAACACCAAAGTTGTGATCTTTGGGATTCGCTCGTGCTATCCAGATCCCAATTTCGCCGTGTTTGCGTTGATTGTAGATAAACAGCGCGCTGCCATCCGGTAGTGGCATTAGCGAAGTTGTTTGCCCTTTGATGCCGGTGGATCGTGTTGAACACCAAGTGCAACCACCATCATCCGAAAGCGCATACGCGTTTGGTAGGTCGCTTCCGTCGCGCTGATTAAGATTCCAGCAGGTTCCCAGAAGACGACCGTCTGCCAATTCGATCACCCAAGCTTCGGCACCCGTGGCGGCTTCGTCATTGAACCGTAGCATAGCGGTGTGTCGCCAATTTATACCTTCATCTGAACTGCTGAGCAAAACGATCTGATTGCGCGGCACAGCGATATTTGGATCAAACGTGTTGTAAGGGGCATAACAAGCATGCCAGGTTCCATTCCGCGTTACACACAGCGCCCCAGGCGCTTCGGCTGCACCGGGTGTAGGCATCGGAATCACCGTCGGTGCTGACCAAGTAAAGCCGTTATCCAAAGATCGAGCCCAGATCAAATTATTTGCTTTTAATCCCTGGGTGTTTGCACACCATTTAGATTCGTTAGGTTCATCGATCGGAGTTAGTGTTCCGTAGAAAAATAATTGCCCATTTGGCGATCTGCTTATGGAACCAGTAATCCCGACTTTGTCTTGCAGATCCGGCCAGATCGGACCATATTGTTTCCAGGTGATGCCGTTATCGCTAGATCGAGCAATAAAGGGGCTCTGGTTATTACGCCCTAGCCTAGTTTGCACAATGAATGAACAGACAACTTCGCCGTTCATCGTTTTCGCGCAGCGCGGGCCTGTTGCAATTCGCGATGGCAGGTCAGCTACAATTCCTTCTGCCAAAACGGTGAGAGAAGGAGAGTGAATCATGCGGTGGTTGACTTCATACGGAGAATTTCAGAACCCAGGGACTTTAAGGCTGATATACAGTTGTGTAATCTGTATATTCAGATTAGGTACAGATTGGTAACTGATTCTACAATAACAAAAACAGTTTAGCAAGAGGTTGCTCTATCAAATCTAACTTCCAGGGCTAACTGTCCCCTCAAAAGACAAAATGGCTGCCCCACAGGATGAGAAAATTACGCTCGAAATGATGCGGCAATCGCTATTTGCAGCAGTCGTGAACGATGCGCTGGATTCGATTGGCCTGCGCCATCAATCCCCACGACAACAGCTTCACCCCATGACGGTTAATGGGGTGCTCGTGGGGCGATGCAAAACCACATTGTGGACGGACATGGCGCATACCGAGAACAGGCCGTACGAACTTGTCTTGCAAGCCGTTGATGGTTGCCAACAAGATGATGTTTTAATTGCCGCAGCCGATGGTTCCATGCGCTCGGCAATCTGGGGCGAACTATTGTCTACCGCGGCACGCAATAGCGGTTGCGTCGGCGCAATTGTCGACGGTGCAGTGCGTGACATTGCACGAGTGCGCTCGATAGGATTTCCCATTTACGCTCGTGGATCCGGGGTTTGCGACTGTTTGAATCGCATGCGCGTTGTGAATATTGATGTACCTGTCGAGATCGATCGCGTTCTGGTTTCACCTGGAGATTTATTGATTGCGGACGATGATGGCATTGTGGTCGTTCCTCAACAGGTCGAGGAAGAAGTGATTCGTCGCGCTTGGAATAAAGTGCATGCCGAAGACCTCACTCGCAATGCCATTAGGGGTGGAATGAAAGCCACGGCTGCATATGAGAAATTTCGTGTCTTATAGCATTACGGCGTTGTTAATGTCGTCACGAAGCTGTGCTCGAATTTTTGATGCGATTGTTCGAGGTTTACTGAAAAGAGCTTTAAGCGGCTGGTGTCTTTAGAATGCCAGGGTGTAAAGAAAATTTTTTTCCGAGGGTGTTGACTTGTGCCACCAGGCATTTCATAATCACCTCAACGAAACTGAGAATTGATCTCAATAGCCTGCCAGCCAGCATTTCTCTTGCTAGCCTGCTGCTTTTAGCCAGCCAGCGTCTTTCCGCTAGCTAGCCCGCGAACGGCCTATTTATTTGGCCAATCGTGTTGTCCTTGCTTTACCTAACGGGTGCCGTTTTCCGTCATTTGTCTAGGTTGTTGTGTTAGTTTGCGCGCACAGCATGATCGACTCATGCAGGTTGCAGCTTCGTTGTTCTGCATCGTTCTGCCACAGATGTGTTAAACGAAGTCTAGGAACCTTGTCCGAGGAGAATTTTCAAACACTTTGTGACAAACGTGATTTTAAAAAACGATTTCCATTTCGTTTGGGAGACTAATATGAGAGTAGCAATTTTTACCGGCCGATTGTGGCAGTTGTTAATTTCAAAGGCGGCTGTCGCCGCAGTTCTTGTCGGCGTCTCCACCAGCCGGGCAGCGTACATCAATCCGAAGCATTTTGCCGAGCCTACGGCAATCCCGAGTTACGGGCCGAATAACTACATTCCGACCTTTGGAGCTCCGGCGACTTACCCGCCTTACGGAATTGTCGATCTTGGTACGCCAGATGTTACGAGCACAACGAGTTTGTGGACGGTTGGCGATGCCGGTACCGCCAAGCAAGAGTGGACCGATCTTTTCAACCAAAGAGTCGTGCCCCCCTCGGGAAATCCGACAATTGCAAATGTCGATTTATCGGGAGGCTTCATCCACGACGGAAGCACTGCGATGACAACTCCGCAATTGGTTGCGCAATCGCCAGGATACATCACTGGAAGCGGGAACCTTTACTCTTTCACCGGCGACTATGGCGCTAAGCTGAATGTTTCTAACTATGGCGGTGCGACGGGCTCCCAACCTGGAGGCACTCTCGTAATCTTGCAGACTTCCGGCGGCTTAAACCCTGATGTCCGGCCACTATACAATGTGGGTGCTCCGACCGATGCCTATCCGAACTACAACCCCCTGGGCATTGTTTTCACACGGCAAGATGGCTCGCCGCTGCCGCAACCTGCTGAGATTCTGAATTTCGGGATCAACTTTGCGAATAAGTCGGTCACGAGCAGCTTCGGACTGATCGCTTGGCAAGAACTGCTATGGGCAGCATGGCTACCAGAGTGGAGCGGTGATTTTCAAGTTAATTTCAGCATCTCCATCCACTCCGCATTCAGTTCAGCCCGCGTCGATACGGCAATCGGGACGATGAATGGCTCGGCAAGTTTTAATAATTTTTTAATACCGGAACCAAAGTCATTGCTATTGATTGCAATAGGAATCACAGGCTTGCTCTGCTGGCGGCTTCGTCGAAGTCGCGGTTGGATGTCGGCCATAACCGACAATTAAGATCGACGGTCGGTTACGGGTTGGTTCCAGCCAAAAGTTAGTTTGCCCTATTAGTGTCTTTCCCTCGATCATCTTGAGGTGCATTACTTTTTTGAAAGGAGAGTTTGGTATGAAAGTTGTTTGTTGGATCAGTGCGATAGCGGTGATGGTGTTCACCAGTCACACAGCGACGGCGCAGGCCGCGACCATCCCTGTTCTTGAAGATGTTATGACGTCGGCCTTCTTTACGTCAGGAGATTTTGTCCGCGGTTATCCTGGAGATAATCGACCTACAATGCGCGTAGCCAGCGATAATGCTTTCGGAACAGGCCCCGAAACTATTTATCTGACGTTTGATGCCAGCCATTTCGCGTCTTACAGTGGCCCGGTGCCAAGTGCCATTCTGCAAGTAGAAAGCGTCGCAGGTGGATTTAACGCCGACGCAACTCCATCGAATCCGTTCCAAATGTCGGCCCATGCAGTGACAGCCAATCCCATTACTAGCATTACCGACAACACGAATCCCGGCGGAGCAATTGCCTGGAATACATTTTTTACCAACAACATTCTTCCTGCTAACCCTGCCGCAATCACTACTGTCACCGGTTTTGGGATAATTCAGTTTGACGTGACAGGAATAGTCAATGATTGGATCAGCGGAGCCAATTCGGTGTTCGCTATCGCGCTGACTGGTAAGCACGATACGCTTTCCGACGGCGATGTCTTGCACGGCATTTGTAACAACAACAATACAACCGTGCTTGGTACGACGTTTATTAGCGTCGTACCGGAACCAGCGACGGCATTGCTCGGTGCCCTGGCTCTGGCGGGAATTGTTGTGACGCGAATACACAGGCGAAGCCGATAGCG
>CAZIGP010000265.1:0-6404 GCA_964538425.1 uncultured Pirellulales bacterium
TCCTCAGTTGTTTTTGTTTTCTTGGTTCTTTTCCATCCGACGAATTTCTTCATGCATTTGTTCCAGTCGTCGATCCATCATTTCGAGCCGTTTCATAATTTCCGGTGAAATGTCACCAGCTTTTCGTCCGGGAGTTTGCGGCATTGCGTTAGGCTCATCACCAGGTGGTGGAAGAGGCGAAACAGGCCTCGGTCTAAAATGATCGTGCGGCGGCGAGCCATGCGGATTTTCCTCGCCAGGATTGAAGACTTTAACTCGCATCCGATGTCCTGGGTCATCTTCTGGCACAGCTTCGATTCTCATCATCGGAGGTAAGCCACCCACGCCTTCAAATGGTTTTCCTGGCAGCGGTATGGTCCAAGTTCCCATTCCTAAAGTGCGTTTAATGATTGGTCGAATATCATCGGGTAATTTTTCCAATTGTTCGTCCGTCACTTCCCATTTTTCATCATCGCGTGTCACCGTAATTTTCGCTGGCTGTTTACCGGTACGTTGAATAGTAACTGTCATATTTTCAGGCAATTCAAAAGGATGGCCAGCTCCCGGAATGCCAGCAACAAACATTCCAGCACCAGGCCGGGCGATAAATTTAACAACATCTCGCGGGCGTTCAGCCGGAGTAATGTCAATTATTTGCTCTTTGCCGCTACGGATAATTTTTAGCGTGATATCTTTGCCTTCAGCGTCGCCCACTGCTTTCGCCAAATCGGGCACATGCTCCAGTTTTTTCTCTCCAGCCATCATTACGATGTCATGTTGCTTTAAACCAGCTTTTTCAGCGGCGCTGTCCTTAGAAATCCTAACGACTACCAAGCCTTGTCGAGCTCCTAATCCAAGTTGCGAGCGCAATTCGGGAGAGACTTCACGGCATTCGACACCAATCCAATACCTACCAGTCTCGCCTCCGCCACCAATACGGTTTTCAAAGAAGAATGCATTCCCCGCACCGATGGGTCTTCCGAAGTGTTCTGCATTCTCTTCGACGGTAAACCCTCTTCGTCGCCCTATTTCTCCACCAATAGCTGCTTTTTTTGGAGGCAAAGCTTCGTCGGTTGACTGCTCTTCGTTATTTAGCGCGACCCATTCCACAATATCAAAAGGTTCGTCTTGAGCCAGCACAGCACTTGTAGGCGAGATTATTTCATACATGGCCAAAAGCATTGCTAAACACAAATCAAATCTAACCTGTTTCCAAAAATTAAATTGCATAAAGGCATTCCTTTTTGTTGAGTAATTGGTTTGGTGTAATCGATCACTGCCAGCCGCCAGTGTATTTCACTTCCACTAAATCCATCGGCAGCACAGCCTGGCGGCCATCGTCAAGTTGCACAGGATAGTATGCCCGGTGCTGTTCAACTTGATGTCCGGTGCTCTTTAAAGTCTTCAGTGCCATTTCAGAAAGCACAGGCCTGTTTTCGGTCAGCAGTGAAGCTAGCGCGTTTTCGTCCCCTTCAATAAGTGGCAACTCTAAAGTTTCCTCAGATTCTCCATTGCTTGAAGGAATCGTGACTTTTAATGTCTCTCGTTTTGTTACCTGCGATTCCTCTGCAGTTTGTGTCTCCGCGATATTGCCCGATGCAATTGATTGGTGGGCCAAATTGGTAGACAACATGATTTGTGATGCAAAACCAATCGCAAATGCCAAAATTAAACCGGCGGCAATTGCCAAAGGGTGCAAAGGTCTCGAAATGCGATTCGCGACTACAGCAGATTCTGTCACGAGTGGCGATATCGGCTGGCAGTTGTTTGCAATCTCTTGAAACTCCTGGCGCCAGGTTTGAGATTCCAAAAAAGCCATGGCGCAACGTCGCCAGCCATCGGGTCTAGTCTCGAGTGACAAAATCAATTGTCGTTGTTGATCTTGTGTCAGTTCACCGTCGATCAGGCGATCGAGCCAACGTTGCTGTTCGCTTTCCGATGCACAAAAAATCTCATTCATGAATGCACCTCGACCACTTCTAACTTCGTTAGTTCCGTTCGCATTTTTGCTCGCGCACGATGAAGACGGGTTTCCACCGCGCTATGGCTAATGCCTAAATGGGCAGCTAACTGGTGATAACTCCAATGTTCGGTATATTTCAGCAGCAGGATTTCGGCATCACGCGATGGTAATCGCTCTAAGGCCTCGCGCACCAATTGACGGCGTTCGTCGGCCAATAGCCAAAGCAAAGGATCATCGTTAGCACGATCCTGCTCTGTTGCTGGCCAGTGTTGGGCAAACCGATCGACCAACTTTCGCTGCCGACCACAACGCCGCCGATAGAGCAACGATTGAACGACAGCAAGCCTGTACAACCAGGGAGCCACTTTTGTCGCGTCGATGAGCGGCGCCCGGCCACGCAGCACCGCCAATGAAACCTCTTGCAGCACTTCCTCAACACCTTCCGTGCTCCTCAATCGCGCTAATATCACGGTACGGAGCCATCGCTGGTGTTCGGCAAGCAACATTGGCCAGGCAACCGGCTTTGCCCCGATATCGGGATCGGCGTTATCTGGCGAATGGTGCATCGTCATGTGATAAGGAGGTTACCGCAGCAAAGAAAATCTTGCAGTGCTCTAAATGAATAAGCCATCAACTCGCACGTTCGCGTGGCCGTCTACGAGGCTAACTTGTGAACCAGCAATGCCTTTCGTCATTGGGCACGATGGCCTAAAATCAGGCCGTTCACAAAAAATTCACCAAACTCAAATTAGCATGGTTATGGCAAAATCTAAATCTTTTAATCACTGGTTGATGAAATCGGAACCAGATTGTTTTTCCATTCAGCACCTAGCAAAATGTCCAAAAAAGACAACGGCTTGGACAGGTGTGCGTAACTATCAAGCCCGTAACTTCATGCGCAGCATGCGATTAGGTGATCGAGTGCTATTTTACCATTCTAGTGTTGATCCGCCGGCGGTCGTTGGCACGGCAATTGTAGTAAAAGAGGCTTACCCGGATTACACCGCATGGAAAAAAGGAGACGACCATTTCGACGCGAAGGCATCACCCGAGAACCCCATTTGGCAGATGGTTGATATTCAGCTCGAAGAAGTTTTTCTACAAGAGATTGCACTCAATGATCTGCGGGCGGTAAAGGGATTAGAAAAAATGGTGTTGTTACAGCGTGGTTCGCGCCTGTCGGTGCAACCGGTTACCACCACGGAATATGATATAATCTTAAAGCTAGCTCATTCGGCTGCCCCAAAATCAAGGAGCCAACGATGAACGACCCGAACGAAGTAGTGACCATTTGCAAAGCCAAAAGTTCCACCGAGGCTTATATGATCCGCAATGCCTTGGAAGCCGAGGGTATTTCTTGTCGAGTAGCTGAAACGAACGATCCGCTTTCAGGACTCCCCTGCGCCGATCCCGATGTATTAGTTCATGCGGCTGACGTAGATCGTGCTGCAAAAATTATCGAAGAGCTGGAGAAGTAACTGCTTTCAATTTAGGTTGATTCTGGTTTTGTAAAACCTTTTTAATTCGATCGATCGCTTCTTCGATCTCCTGAATTTGTGTTGTTGAACCTAAGCTGAATCGTAGACTGCTTGAAACAACCTCAGGAGCTAAGTTCATGGCAAGCAGTGTAGGTGACGGTTCGCTAGAGCCACTGGCGCAGGCGCTTCCTGTCGAGCAACAAATACCAGCCAAATCCAGCGCCATCATCAGAGCTTGGCGATCGCATCCAACAAACGCAATGTTAGAAGTATGAGGCAGGCGCGGCGCATTTTCGCCGTTCACAACGGTCTGAGAGTAAATCGCTTTCATACCCGTTTCAAAACGGCCTCGAAGTTCACTTAACCGTTGCTGCCGATCCTGTGGGTTGTGTTGCCAGGCTTGTAGGGCGGCGAGAAAACCGACAACGTGAGTAATAGATTCAGTACCTGGTCGCATACCAAATTGTTGCGAAGCGCCGTGCAACAGCGGGTAAAGAACGGCGTTGCCACGAACGACAAGTGCACCAATACCCCGCGGGCCGTGGAACTTATGCGGAGCTACGGTCATGGCTGCCACGCCAAGGCTTCGAAAATTCACCGGAATTTTGCCAATGGCTTGAGCAGCATCGGTGTGGACCGGTACACCCACGGCATTGCAACGCCGAACGATTTCTGCAAGCGGTTGAATCACCCCCGTTTCATTGTTTGCCAACATTACGCTGACCAGTTTTGGAAGGCCAAGCGGTGAATGGATGGCGAGCAGCTCGTCGAGATGTTCTAGCTGCACAATCCCATCATGGCTGACCGTGAGTCGATCGACCTGCCAACCCAGATGCGACAAATACTCGGCCGTGGCTGTAATACTAGGATGCTCGATGGCTGAAATGATAATGCGGCCGACGGGAAGTTTTTTGTTTTGCGCAAGCAATGCACCTGTTAGTCCCAGCAAGGCTAAATTATTAGCCTCCGTTCCACCGCTGCAAAAAATTAACCGGTCCGCAGCATGTGGGCTGACAATATCGGCTCCGAGCAGTAGTGCAATCTCTTCTCGTGCATCTTCCAGTGCACGATGAGCACGTCGCCCTGCGACATGTTGACTCGCCGGATTAGCGTAATTCGTTGCGTCGGCCTCGGCCATGGCGGCTGCCACTTCAGGCAGCAATGGGGCGGTCGAGTTAAAGTCGAGATATATCGAATCCATAATTTGTAATTATAAGGTACGCCGCAACGCATAGGCAGATGCTGCGAATACAGCAAACTCTATGTGTCTCGATCTATTGTTTTGCCGCCTGTTACAGTGCTCATGGCTTTCGTATCATAGGCGGTATGAATACTTTTGGTGAAAAACTTGCGGCTGCGGTAAAGCAAAAAAAAAATCCAGTACTGGTAGGGCTAGACCCTCGTTGGGAATCTTTGCCAGAGAGCATTCGAAATGCATCGGTTGATAGCGGTGCCGTTGCAAAGGCTGAAGCTTATACCGAGTTTTGTCGAGAAGTCATCGATGTTGTTGCTGCCCTTGTGCCTGTGGTGAAACCACAAGTTGCTTTCTTTGAAGAACTCGGCCCGCCAGGAATGCAGGCATTAACGGATGTAATTGGTTATGCACGTACGCGCGGGCTATTGGTAGTCGTCGATGCGAAACGAAATGATATTGGCTCAACTGCCGAAGCGTATGCAGCATCGTACTTTGGTATGAAAGCCCCGTGGTCGGGCGATGCCCTTACCGTTAGTCCCTATTTGGGTGACGATAGCTTGGAGCCATTTGTTTCGGCAGCTAGAGAAAACGGCAGTGGGGTATTTGTGCTGGTGAAAACCTCAAATCCCGGAGGTGGACAGTTTCAAGATTTAATCTGCGATGGCCAGCCGCTTTATCGGCATGTTGCAGAGTATGTTGAACGACTTGCTGCAGAAGATGCCAAAGCAAGTGGCTATGGCAGCGTAGGTGCAGTAGTCGGGGCAACTTATCCCGAGCAGCTTGCCGAACTCCGAAGCGCGATGCCTCATGCTTGGATTTTGATTCCTGGCTATGGCAGTCAAGGCGGTACAGCGAAGGATGTCGCCAGCGGATTCGATGCTAGCGGTTTAGGGGCAATCGTGAACAACTCACGGGGTATTATCTTTGCCCACCAACGCGCCGAATATGCATCTTTCGGTCAATCCCGTTGGCAAAGGGCAGTAGAGGCATCAGCACGAAAGATGATTGAAGCATTACGAGCAGATACACCGGTCGGAAAGCTGTGCTAGCGTTTTTCTTGGTGGTTGAAATTAGAAAGAGAGCGACAGCGGCAAGCTCTATTCTTCGCGATTTGATATTGACTGCCTGCATATACTCACCTATTCTCCGCCGCCCGTTGCAGGGGGAAGTTTTCTATTCGTGGTCGCGCTTCTCCTCTTTTCATTGCAAGGGATCTCGGTATGAAACGGCTTGTGCTTTTGTTGCTGGGGATTGTTTTGGCTGCGGGGCAAACCGGCTGTTGTCGTCATTGGTTTAATTCTTCGTATGCTGCGCCTCCAGCATCATACTACTCGACACCAATTGTGCAGTCTCCGCCAGTAGTGTCTCAACCCATTGTTTCACAACCATGTTGCCAGCCATGCACGCCGTGTTGTCCGCCAGGAACTACTACAACTACACAGCCAGCAATCACGCAATAATAGAGTGAGCGAATCAGTGTCTAAGAATGAAAAGAAAAGACTCTATTTCTTTTTATTGCCTTTTTCTAATTTTCTAGCTTAGTGGCTTATCATTCTGACAAGATCATGATAGCTTCTGCACATGATTCGCCACTTTTTAGATTTTTTTCGCGATCTCAAGCTGGCAGTCGAACGATGGCAAGCCGATGATGGCCTGCTAATGGCCAGTGCCACAGCATATTATCTCGGTATTTCTTTTTTTCCGTTGTTGTTGGTGCTAATTGCTGGCTTAGGTCTATTTTTCGAGTCGACACATTTAGGGCAAGATGCACAGCAACATGTGATTGAGA
>CAZIGP010000266.1:0-6391 GCA_964538425.1 uncultured Pirellulales bacterium
TCCTCTCATGCTTCCTTTATACTCTGGCAACTTGGAATTCAGTTAAACCCGGGGAAGGAAATTTTGGAGATCGAGGACCAGTTCCGATCCAGGAAGAAGCAAAACATCCGGCCGTGCCAGAGCGGCATAATCCTTGGAAAGAGAGGCGATCAAATATTTCCAAACGAGACGTGCAACCGCCAATTTCAAGACCACGATTGGATTCACGGCCACTATCCGATCCACCTGTTCAGCCAAAACCAAAAACGCAATTGGCTTCGAAGGATTATCCGGATACGTCGATGGGACAATTGAGTAAAGTTCCGGTGGCCGATGAATTGTCAGCCGCGCCCGATGCATTCGCCGCGAAGATTTCCGAGGTGCAACTTGGGGAAGGATCGGATACGGTCCTCGCCGGGCGCCGTCCGGCTGTGCGATGGACGGCCCAACTTGACCCGCAGATTACCGATTCCAAATCTAAGGGTTCAAAGCCCAAAACTTCGGGCTCTGCGGCAAACCAGATCGCCCAAGTACCGCTAGCTGCTGATTCAGAAGTGATCTTGCCGCGCGGAGTAGGTCCGTGGGTGGCAGTGGGCAGCGGCGGCAAAGAGATGGCCAATTCGCTGCGGCTTTATAACTTGCTTACCCTTGCGGAGCATGAAATTAAAGGCCGAATCGCGATGAGTAAACCACGGGCGCTCAGCCCGGATGGGAAGTATTTTGCGGCATACAATAGCCAGGAAAAATCGGTTGACGTGTGGTCATTCGAGAAAAGCCAATCGATCGCAAGGCTGCGAATCGCTCCACTTGAAAAGCCGTCGTTCATCGAATTTGCCGTCGGTGATCGGCTGGTGGTCGGCGGCGACATCGGCCATCGGTTTAGCGGAACAGCCTTGTGTCAAGTGTGGAAGCTTCCTAGCGACACGGCTCCCCAAAAAATTGCGATTCCCGGGGCCGTCAAATTCAGCGACGGACTAACCACGGTAAGCCCTGGGGGCAAATATCTCGCCGCTTACAGTAGCGGCAGCGTTTGGCTCATCGATCTTGAAAGCGGTCGGCTACGTGGCAAGTTAAAAATCGACGAAAAAGAGCACTCTGAGAAGTTTTACATGAAACCAGGGGGCTTGAGTTTTTCGCCCGACGGCGAAGAGTTGGCATGTCTTGTGAATCGTTTTCGCGGCTCACGTTTAACAGCATGGAATATGAAAGATGGTTCGGTCGTTGTCGATCATCGTACAGAAACTGAATTCGACAACTCTCCGTTCAACGATAAGAGCAAGGATTTAGAGTTCATGCCAGATCGCAAGGGCTGGCTCGTCGATGGCCGGGCAATTGTCGATGCCAAATCAGGCGAACCTGCATGGTTAGGGCTGGACTACAAAAACGGAATTCATGAGGAAAAACTAAACGTGTACGGATTGGTGGATGGGGAGCGATTGATTGTCGGCTCACCAAAAATGATTTCCACCTGGACAATTCCTCGTGGCCTCGATGGCGAAGTTGAGCAAAAGTCGCTCATTGTCTCGGCCGACGATCTACCCAGCGGCATGTTTCCAAAAACCGAAACACGGTCTTTTCGACAGGATGAAGAGGATGAACAGGTGATCTTTGGTGAAGAGTTTGAATTGGCAAGCCGTAAATATCGGCAAGCCGCTCAATTGAAAGTACTAGCAGCCAACGACGAAAAACTATCAAGCTTGTTTGGGTGGTATCCGGCGGCGAAGCGACCGACGTTTGGTTTGCGAGTGGGGATCGGCGCACAAGCGCCCGATGGCAGCAAGGATGTGATTCCACTGGCGTCGATGAAATCGCTATCAGAATTCACTGGGCCAGTCGGGCCGAGAATCGTCGGCGAATTGCGAAAACGGTTTTCGCAAGACTCTTTTGGCGATTGGCCACAAACGGAAGATTCATCGGCCCGCGGAGTAATGTTTGTCGGCATTGGGCCGCGTGATCAAGTTCTTGCGGCTGCCAAGCGAGCAGAACTGGATGTGGTTGTGATGCTTGAGGTTTCATCACAAAAAATTGGCAACACAAAACGGTTCGATATGCTGTTGCGAGTGCGAATGAGCGATGCTGCTGGAGAATCAGTTTGGGTTTCGCCGGCGCTCAGTAGTGAAAAGGCCGTAGCAGCGGAAAGAGATCGGCAAGACATCGTGACGCCGTTTATCAGCGAGACTTATAAAAAGATTGATGAAAACTACACGCTAAAACCAATGCCGAATGTGAAGGCTGATGCTGTGAAGGATCGCGTAAAGGCCATTTTCAAAGGAGAAGTTACCTTAGCCGACAAATTGGCCACAGCCGCAGAGCTGCGCCACTACCAAATCATCGGACTGCTTTCCGAGGAGGAAGCCTTATCGGCTTATCGCAAATTGTTCGATGAAGCGACGGCTGCAGCGATGGCAAGCGGCGATGTTTTTAAGCGTCGTGCGGCATTGGAGAAGTGGGCGAAGAAAACACGCTGTGAGTGCTGAACGCTTTTATTGCCATTGAATTAGTCGTCTGTCCGTGGTTTGCGGCGGCCTTGCTTCTTCTGGGAATGCCCTCGCTTCTTTTCTTCACGACGTCGAACAGAAGCTCTTGTAGGCTTTGTTTTCTTACGCCGCTTTGGTGGAGTAGCAACGGCCCTTAACATCTCACGGAGTTTATCCAGGCAATCGCGTTGATTTTGTCCTTGATCGCGAAATCGTTGACTACTAAGTACAAGTTCGCCATCTCCGGTAATCCGGTTGGCATAATGCTGCAGGAACCGATGTCGCATGCCGTCCGGCAAACTGGCGGTATTATTTACAGCCCAACGCAGCACGGCCTTCGTGTTTAACTTATTCACATTCTGTCCACCAGGACCGGAACTGCGCACGAATGAGAATTCGATCTCATCGAGCGGAATACTAAGGTTGGGCAAGACAGTAAGCATGGGAAATTGTCGGCAGCATTCGCTTATTTTTGCTGGCTTAAATCATAATTATAGACACAGCTTTGTAAAAAATTCTTGTGACTCGCGCAGCAGCGATTCATAATCATCAGGCGAAACATCGTCGCCAAATAATTCGATGTCATAATCGCCTGCATAGCCCCCAGACTTCAGAGCAGCTATGACATCTTTCAACGGCACTCTACCGTGACCAAGCCGAGTGCGACGTTGGTCTTCATCAGGTGGGTTGCCATCGGCGAGATGAACAATGGCGATTCGATCTTCTGCCGCTAATTGTTGAGCCTGTTCGATCATATTTGGCTGATCGGCTAGATGATAGGTATCGAACGAAAGTTTTAGGTGTGGTGAAGCGACCAAATCGAGGATTCGTAGCGCGTCGTCAAGCGAATTCAAAAATGTACATTCTTCGGAGCAGGCAGGGTGCATCGGTTCAAGCGCGAGTGCAACCGAGTGTTCTGCTGCAAGCGCAGCTGCTTCGGTAAGCGCACCAACTAAGAGCCGCCTCGCATGATTGTGTGTATGACCTGCTCGAGGGCCACTATAAACGACGAGGCAACCGGCTTTCATTTCGGCAGCTAACTGAACGGCCTCAAGTGCATCATCAATGCTTTCGCGGTGAGTGTGCCCTTCGCTGCCAGTGAATCCACCTGCCCACAATAAATTGGAAACCGCGAGGCCCGATGTTTTTAGCAGTTCGATGCCTCGCTCTTCACCGAAGTCGGAAAGCTTCCGCCGCCAGACGCCGATAGCGGTAATGCCAGCAGCGCGATAATGCTGGACGTCTTCCTCGAACGACCAGCGATAGGTCGTCATTTCGTTCATCGAGAGTCGTGCCATCGGGGCAACTCCGTGCCATCCAATCGTTCCGTGATCGGCCCAAGACAAGAGCGGGCCAATGAGCGGTTAGTATGAAGAAATCACCGGGAAGTGTAAAGCAGTACTACCACGACTTTACAATTCCGCAGCACCCAATTGACATTAAACGACTGCAGAGACGTGCTATCTAACGACTAATAGCGAATGGGCAATGTTTTTGATATTCCCTCCAATTTTTTCTCGCACCATCAAAATCTTGCTGGATATCGATCTCGGTATATTCTACTAGGAGTATCAACGTGAGCCATCGGCTCTCCGGATTGTTTGAGTTGCATGAAGATTGGTATGCTGTTGCCATGAACGCAGCCACATCTTCGCATATTGCTGCCAGCTCGAATTCGACGATCGCCGCGGATCGGCTCGTTTCGCTCGATGCCTTACGC
The DNA here is from genome assembly GCA_964538425.1 of uncultured Pirellulales bacterium. Lineage (GTDB taxonomy): Bacteria > Planctomycetota > Planctomycetia > Pirellulales > JADZDJ01 > JADZDJ01. The sequence goes on from CAZIGP010000266.1 coordinate 4,177, forward strand.
GGCTTCGATATGCTAATGATTGTTGCCTTAAATGGCATCGTTCATGGACTGAACGAAGTGGGAGAAGGGCCAATAGTAAAATTCCTAGTCGGCCAATTTCAGCACAAAAAGTGGGAAGGCTTTACGTTTTACGATTTGATTTTCCCACTGTTTGTATTCATGGTGGGAGTTTCGCTGGTGTTTTCGCTCGATAAGGCTTTGGAGCGAGGGGGAGCGCGTACCGCCATTCGACGCATCGCACGACGATCGGTGGTGCTGTTTTTGTTAGGTGTATTTTATAACGGCGGCATCGCCAAGGGATGGAGCCAGATTCGCTGGATGGGAGTACTGCAACGCATTGCAATCTCCTATTTTTTTGCCTCGCTCATTTATTTGGCCTGTGGTCGTTGCGCCAAACGAGTGGCGGCTGTTACAGTGCTGATTTTAGTGGGCTACTGGGCTTTGTTATCGTTTGTGCCCTTGCCTGGCGCTCACGATGTTTCATTTGAGCCAGAAAAAAACTGGGCCAATTATCTCGATCAGCAATTTCTGCCCGGCAGACTATACGACAAAACATACGATCCCGAAGGCTTGCTCAGTAGCTTGCCGTCGGTGGCCACTTGCTTGTTAGGTGTGTTGGCCGGAATGCTATTGAAAAATCCAAATGTTTCTCGGCCGCAAAAAGCAACGGTGTTACTTCTGGCCGGTGCCGCTTTAGTGGCAATTGGTTTTTTGTGGGGGCTGCAATTCCCTGTGATCAAGAAAATTTGGACATCGTCGTATGTGCTGGTTGCTGGCGGTTATAGTTTATTGCTGTTGGGATTGTTTTACTTGGTAATCGACGTTTGGCAGTGTCGCCGTGGCATTGCTCCACTGGTTTGGATTGGCAGCAATGCACTAATCATTTATTTGGTAGCCGGTCTTATCGACTTCCCTGGCATTGCCAATCGCCTGCTCGGCGGCGAAATTAAGAGTTGGTTTGGTGTATGGGGCGAGACAATCATCGGGCTGGCATCGCTTGGTTTGATTGTTGCCTTAGCTGGCTTCATATACCGACGTCGCATTTTTTTGCGAGTATGAGCGGGATAACTACTTGCGTCTGAGAATATTACCATGTCGGAGCACAAAGCCAAAATTCGTTGGGAACGGCCCGGTGGGGATTTTTTTAAAGGTCAATATTCGCGCGAGCACGCGTGGACATTCGATGGCGGTGTCACGGTTCTTGCTTCAGCGTCGCCTTTGGTTGTGCCCGTGCCATATTCCAACCATGCCGCCGTCGATCCGGAGGAAGCTTTGGTGGCGTCGATTTCGAGCTGCCATATGCTTTCGTTCTTGCATGTCGCATCGAAACATGGTTTTCAGATCGATCGCTATGAAGATGAGGCTGTAGGGGTAATGACCAAGAACGAAAAAGGCATTCCTTGGTTAAGTTCCGCGACACTGCATCCTAAAATCACTTACAGCGGCAACAAGCAACCGACTGCGGAGCAAATTCAGCATTTACACCATCGGGCACACGAGCAATGTTTTATCGCCAATTCGGTAAAAACGAACATCACGGTTGCAACAGACTGAACAACTTTTACCTCTAAAGCGTTTTAAGAATGTGAGGCTTCGATGGATCCATTCATGCAGGCTGCAATTGAGGAGGCTGAGGCGGGATTGGCTGAAGGAGGTATACCCATCGGCTCGGTGCTCGTGCATGGTGGGAGAATTATCGGCCGCGGGCATAACCGGCGTGTGCAACATGGAAGTTCGGTGTTGCACGGCGAGATGGATGCGCTCGAGAACGCTGGCCGACAGCCAGCAAAAATTTATCGCGAATCAGTCATTTATACTACGTTATCACCGTGCTCGATGTGCAGTGGAGCAATTTTGCTGTATGGTATTCCACAGGTAATTATTGGCGAAAATCAAACTTTTATGGGAGAGGAAGGGTTGCTCTGCAGTCGTGGGGTAAAGATCGAAGTATTGCAAGATTCGCGGTGCATTGAGTTGATGCAACAATTTATTGCGAAAAATCCGGCACTGTGGAATGAAGATATTGGGGAGTAATCCCAGAAAAGAGTAAAGCATGAGCAGCCCTATTACTACGCATGTTTTGGATACGTCGCTCGGCCGACCTGCTGCTGCCATGAGTGTAACCTTGGAACAATTGAAAAAAACCGGTTGGGAACTGATTGGGAAAGGTTCAACCGATCTCGATGGGCGATTAGCCGACTTGCTGCCAGCCCAT
>CAZIGP010000267.1:0-2250 GCA_964538425.1 uncultured Pirellulales bacterium
TGTACATGCCGATATTCCCGGCGCGAAAAGCGACAAGATCTACATTCATTTTGAAGACGGCTCACTGACAATTCATGCTCGAGTGCCGCAGCGGCGCTCAGATGAACTAAACTACCTGCGACAAGAATATGGCGTTGGCGATTTTTATCGCACATTTCGTGTGAGCGAGTATATTGATTCGACACGCATTTCTGCGGATTACCACGACGGTGTGCTGACGCTGCACTTACCAAAAATGGAATCGGTTAAGCCACGAAAAATTAAAGTGAAGACGTAGTCAAATCGTTAATAATGGAATTTGAAGGGTCGCATAGCGAAAGAATTCCAAGGTCTTAATCCGAACGTAGTACCGGCCAAAGAAGCTCTCGTCAGGCGGCATTCTATCGTTACTTAAATTCGTCAATCGTCTTTTAAAATAGAGGGAGGTGTTTTATGGCCTTTATTCCCTGGAAGAATAAATCGGATCAATCACCTGACGGCGGTTTGTCTCCAATGGGCGAATTGCGTAGTGAAATGAATCGCTTGTTCGACACATTTTTAAGAGAACCATTCGGTACGCTTAGTGAGTCGCTCAATTCATTCGGCCGTTGGGCACCTGCGCTTGACGTAGCTGAAACTGATAAGGCTATAACCGTACGAGCCGAATTACCTGGAGTTGATCCGAAAGAGATCGATATTACTATCACGGGGGACCGATTGACGATTTCTGGTGAGAAAAAAGAAACCGTAGAACGAAAAGATAAAGATTATTCGCACCGCGAAAGCCATTACGGCAGCTTCAGTCGCAGTGTGCAGTTACCGACGGAAGTTGATCCGCAGCAGGTGAACGCTGAGTACGACAACGGAGTGTTAACGGTGACTCTACAAAAGGCGCCTGGGACAGTGGCGAAGAAGATTCAGGTGAAGACAAAATAAGCATCTTCACAGCTTGATTGCAGCCCGGGATGCGTTCGATGGAGATACATCCAAACTAAAGCAATTTATTTAGAATCCGGCGGGTTGGAAGTTGTTGCGATTATTGTTCTGGTTGTTGCGGCCGTTGCGCTGCTGTTGGCTGTTATTGCTTTGATTCGTCTCTTGTTGCCGATCTCGCTGAGCATTACGGCGCGCGGTGGCAGGGTCGGCGAAGTTACGCAATGCTTCTTTTACTAGTGGATCGGTGATCGCACCGTTCATGCGCACCACACGCGTCACCGGTTCTTGCGGCTTGGCAGCGGCATCTAATCTTTCGGCCATCAATTTCACTGTCTTCAACAGTTTGCCGGGCGCTGAAACGAATATTGAATTTGAACGCGGATCGACGCCCACTGAAAGCAGCCCTTTAAATCGAGGCAAATTCTGGTCGCTGCTTTTTGAGTCAAATTCGTCGTTGAAATAGCTAAACAGCGGTCGACTCTGCTGTTCTTGTTGCGCTTTCTGCATGTTGTATTGCGTCAGCGCTTTGTCATTCGGGCTTAATAAATCGCGAAAAACTTCTTTAAGTACCTCAGCTACTTCGCGGGCTTTTGCAAATTTTAACGTGATAAATTCAGTCTGTCGCACGGACTCTGAGTTGGGCTCCTCAAATCGATCGTAAAAATCAATCAACGAGCGAATTTCTGTGAGTTGCCGATCGTCGGCCCCTTGCACCAAAAGGGTGTTTGTCACCGGATCTGGCACGAACCGTAGAGGCGGACGCTTCGAAAGCCGACCGAGTTCCTTCTTTTCTTTCGGCGGTGATTCGTCGAAATAATGGTAAATCGAGCGGCTATTACTGGCGTCTTTCGCTCCCTGTTCTGCGAAAATCTTGGTGAGCAACTCAGCCATATCCTTGGCATACGTATGCTTGAGTGGGAACAGATGGTACCTCGCATCTTGAGCGGATAGTTCGTCGGCCAATCGCATCAATTGATCGAGAACAACAGGATCCTGCGACGAGAAGATCAGCCCATTCGGGCCACGAGTTACAGTGACTGACAATTCTTGTGGTTTTTCTTCGCGCGGTGCGCTGTCGGTTCCCAACTCTGGCTGAGGCCGCTGTATTTGCGGAAGTTGTGTCGCGGTGTTTTTGGGTTCTGAGTTTTTCAGCTCGATTTCTTGTTTTTCGCCCGTTGGCAGGTCGTTTGCAGATGCTTGGGCCAACGCAATGCGCTGAGCCAACGAAGGAAGCGTTCGCTCAGTCAATGCCGTGCGATGAATTACTACGCTTGACGCCGAACGCTCTATGGGCGGTTTTGCCTGAGGCAGTTGTTGGGGTGATTTCTCTTCATC
>CAZIGP010000267.1:2260-6386 GCA_964538425.1 uncultured Pirellulales bacterium
TACAGGGTTAACACTGGGTTCGGCTTCAATCTCCAGTGGCACGGGGCTGATCGATGGCCACACGCGGCGCAACCGATCGAGCAGCTGATCCGTCTCACGTCCCGAACCACTGTGCAACACGCGCATGGTTTCGCCGCGTGGATCTTGATGCGGATCTTCACCAAGCTTCGCCAGCAAGGCTTCGATTTCTTGCAGCTCAATATCGTTCACACGCAACAGCAAGCGATTGCTTTCAATATCAGCTTCGACTTGGAAGCTGCCATCTTTTTGCTCGTTTGTCTGCTGGCGGCCACCGTCCCACCACGGGTAACGCGATCTCCGATCTTCTTGCTTCGGTCCACGCATCAGAAATTCGATCGAACCGGCAACGTACTCGGCATTCAACCGGCGAAGTTGAATGACGTGCATCCGTCGCGCACTGCCATCAATTTTTTCGACCAGAGACTGAATTGTAAGATGATCGACCAGTGGCGCATCGGCGATAATTACTCGATTCGGTGCGTCGACTTCAAGTCGCGTGGATGGATCAAGATTGCCGAGCTCTTTCAATAAGTTGACCAGTATCTGTGGATCGACAGCCACCAGCCGATACGACTTCACGCGCGCCATTTGTTGCAGCGGTGAAACATTGCGGGCCGATGGCACGTCAAGCAAGCCGATGGCTTGTTCGATAATGGCCAGTTTGTCTGGCGTGGCGGTAGCGATAATGGCATTTTTACGTTCATAAACGGCCAATAGCACCTTCGATTCTTTCTGTGGTTTCGGCGGTTGGGCACCACCGCCGCGTTGGGCCATCTCGCGCTGCATTTCCATCATTCGTTGCTGCTGCTGCATTTGCTGTTGCATCTGATCGGGCGACATCTGACCAGCGGGTTTTTTGGGTTCGATATCGAGTAGCTTCTCCAGAGTTACAATCACTACTTCGGCCCGAGCGTGATGCAGTGGAAACTCTTTCAGCATTGTTTCCTGGCCGCTGGCCGATTGTTCGGAGGCAATAATGTCTCGTAGGCGACGCAAGTTGCCGGCGGTTTCCAGCACGTCGATGCGGTTGGTGGTTTTCATCGCCGTAATCTTGCCGTATTGGCTTTTTAACGGCTGCAGGTCTTCGACCAATTGCTCGGCTTGTAAGCGATTGAGATCGAAGAACACGCGTACCAGTTCGAAGTTGTCTCGTTGGTCGAGCTCTTCTGCCGCGATACGTGGCACCAAGCTAGCATCGAGATTCTTAAGATTGGCGACCATCAATACTTCGCCATTTCTTAACAGCGTATAGCCGCGGCCTAGCAGAATGTAGTTGATGAGATCGCGGGCTTCTTCCACCGTGTAACCACGGCGCGTGGTGAGGTCGAGGTAACCTGGCGGCGCTTCTTGCCATTCAAGACTCATGTGCGAAATGTCGGCCAGCCATTCGAGCACTGCAGGCCAGGGTTGGCCTTTGAAACTGAACGTGACTTTACCGTCGGCATCGGGGCGAATTTTCAATTCATTAGGATTGGCGGGCTTCTTCGGCTCAATGGGACGGCGCACCGGCGACGGTTCTTCAGGTTTCTTCTCTTTTCCTGCCTCTTCAGCTTTCTTGCCATCAGCCTTATTTTCGCCGTCGTTTTTTTTGGCGTCACCCTCGGATTTTCTGGCATCACCGCCAGGCTTTTGTTCGCCAGGCCGATTTACCATCGGCTGGGCGGTTGCAGGCGACGATACTGTTGGTGGCGCTGTAGCTTTTACTTCGTCGGCATGAGCCAACGTGCATGCTGCTGACTGGGCAAAAATTACCACAAAAAACGCAAAAATTTTGACCGCCATCCAGCCATTTGCCGCCCTGACAAGACTGCCGTTCATGCGATTTCCCCTGTCTCGGTTAGCTTGCACCGCTTACGCAAAACAACACCTTCGGGGGTGTGCGACCGTCAGTTTAGCCAACGAGGCAACACGGGGCAAGTTTTTGAGCTGACACGTTACAACCGGGATAGGAAAAAGGCCAGCAGCAGGGAAGCAAAAGAAGAGAGAGCAGTAGGTGAAATGTTCTTTTGCCTCCCCTCCGGGCCTTCTTTTTTGCCAAAAACATAACTTGTAATCGTCGGACGGTACATTGCCCCGCGCTTCCCGCAGGTGCTACATTTCTTTCATGAAGAAAGGCATTGGCGTATCACCTGGCGTAGCCGTAGGAACGGCGTATTGCATACACGAAATTTTCGTGAACCCTAACACGCGCCGGCTGGCCGATGCCGAAGTGCTACCCGAGTTGGCACGCTACGAGCAGGCTCGTGATGCTACAGCAGCCGACTTACGAGCATTGCATGCCAAAGTAAGCAGCCAAGTAGGAGTGGAGCAAGCCGCCATATTTCTGTCGCACGAAGCAATCTTGCACGATCCTGCATTTACAGAAAAAATTCGACGCTGGATTGTTGACGAGCATCAATCGGCTACCGCATCGTTGCACGCTGTATTGAATGAATACACAAGTTTATTTGCACGCACAAAAGATGAATATCTGAAAGAGCGGCTGGCCGATGTACGCGATGTTATTGTGCGTTTAAGTAGTCATTTGTCAGAAGTGTTGCAACATGACAACACACCGCTGCCTGATCCGTTGATTGTAGTAGCCGATGAATTACTACCTTCGCAGGTAGTCATGTTGGGTCATCGCGAAGTGCGTGGTATTGCCACGCAGGCTGGCGGTCAAACTAGCCATGCCGCCATTCTCGCTCGCAGTCGTGGCATTCCCGCTGTATCTGGTGTACGAGGTTTGTTAAAGCAAGTCAAAACCGGCGATACGATTGTAGTAGATGGTCGTGACGGCCTCGTAATGATCAATCCTGAGGCCGAAATGTTGGCGGCCTACCGAAAGCTACAACGTGAGTTTTTTAATCTTAAGGACCATCTTGCGGCGAACCGCGATCAGCCGGCAGTTACTGCGGACGGCATCGAAGTAGAACTTTTAGCAAACATTAATAATGTGGCTGATGCAAAAGCGGCAGTTGCAATGGGAGCATCAGGCATTGGGCTTTTTCGCACGGAGTATATTTTTCTTACGCATCCCGATGTACCAGATGAAGAAGAGCAGGTTGTCGAATATCGCAAGATTATTGAAGCCAGTCCGAATCAACAAATCACCATTCGAACTTTGGATTTAGGGGGCGACAAGACAATCCCTTACCTAGGCCATGCGCGCGAGGCAAATCCTTTTTTGGGTTGGCGTTCGATTCGATTGTCGTTTGAACACCCTGATTTTTTTGCCACACAAATTCGTGCTGTGTTACGTGCGGCAGCCAGCCCGAAAAAGAAAGTGCGGCTCATGTTTCCCATGATTACCACGCTGGAGGAAATTCGCAAAGTGCGCAGCATGGTAAATCGAGCAAAGCGAGAATTAAAAGAGCGTGGCAAACCGTGTGGCGAAGTTCCGATTGGTTTGATGATCGAAGTTCCTGCGGCAGCCGTAATGATCGATTCCCTGTTGGAAGTAGTCGATTTCGTTTCCATCGGCTCGAACGATTTAGTGCAATACCTGATGGCAGCAGATCGCGACAACCCTCGTGTAAGTCATCTCTGCCAGCCTCTTAGCCCTGCAGTGCTTCGCATACTGGCTTCAACAATTGCTGCGTGTAACAAAGTACGTAAACCGATCACACTTTGCGGTGAGATGGCTGGCCGGCCACGTGCTGTGGCTGTATTGTTTGGTATGGGATTGCGAAGTTTTAGCATGAGTCCGGCATTTGTACCGACGATTAAGGAACTTATCTGCCATTTGACAAAAGCAAAGGCTGAACAACTTGTGAAGCAGGCGATGCGATTGAAAACCACAGCGCAGGTAATTCGCTACCTTGAAGAGCAAATTTGCGAAATCGCACCAAATGTGAAACTGTTCGATACGGTATAGTAACGAAAAATATAATTACAAATGCATTTGCGTTACTGTTTATCGGCCTATTAAAGTTTGTTTTAATTTTCAAATCTATGCTTCGTCAGCCACTCATTAGCATCGAACTCGATGGTATATCGTCGCGCAGGCAAGGGCGACGATACACGCCGGGTGATGTATTGATGGGGGCATATCAAGTCGATGCTGTAGAGACTGATGATATTAAGGCAGTCGAGATTTCCGTCTTATGGTTCACCGAAGGAAAAG
>CAZIGP010000268.1:0-250 GCA_964538425.1 uncultured Pirellulales bacterium
CATTCAACGGCAATTCGATGTGCGGCATTCTCGGAACCGATGCCGATGGGTAGCGGCAGAAACTTGGGACGAATTTGTTTGAGCCGGATCAAACAAATACCGGCGATGGCGTAGCACTTGTGCAACTGCGGCCGAAATGGTGGCGGCAGAATGCGTTCGATCACCGATGCCTCGACTCGATAGTTCACCAGCAAACGGCGGTCGATTACACCTTGTACGATTGGCAATCGCATGGAGACGGCCCTCAAAT
>CAZIGP010000268.1:260-3071 GCA_964538425.1 uncultured Pirellulales bacterium
AAACCAACCTATCGGCCTGCGATATAACCGCACTCGCACGATTGGATTAACCGCGATTGCCAAACCACTATTTTTTCGCTCCAGCCGGGGCCAATTTTCCTGCCGGATTCAACCCTGCCGCACTCCATGCTTGCTTCAGCCGGTCGCCAGCCGTCTTCACGATTTGCTCGCGTTTCATACCCGCCGCGCGCTCGGCAGACAGCGACGGAGTTATAGGACCATCGTAGCCAAGTTCGGCCAAAGTGGTGAGAATTGCCGTCAAATCGATGGTACCCGTCTCTCCGGGCAACAAGCGATCGTTCTCGCTACAGTCGGCAGCCGGTTTATCGGTGGGCAAATCAGAAATGATCACCGAAACAATTTTGCTTCCTTCAAGCTTCCGAACATCTTCAAGACTTCCACCACCGGTATAGATCTCGAACAAATCGACAACAGCGCCGACATTCGGCTGCCGAATCATTCCGATCAATGTAGCCAAGGCGTCGAACGTGTGAATGAATTGAAAGGCACGGTCTCGTCGCAAATCGGCGGCCGCGCGAAATTGGATGCCCAACTTGGTGCCGTGCGGGGCCAGAGCCTCGCCCAATTCGGCCAGACGGCGGCGGTGAAATTCAAAATTTTCGTGATAAGGTCGCAAATCATTGGCAGGAGAAATCGTCACGACGGCGCGATTCAATCCCAATTGGGCCGCCAAACTTGCTCGCTCATTCATTTCTGCCAAGCCAGCTTTGTAAACATCGTCATCTTCATCCCACACGATCGGCAACTGAAAGGTGCCGAATTTTAACTTGGCACTATCCAAATACCGACGTGCGTGGGGCAGTCCATTTGCCTTGACCGATTGCTCAAAGTCGGACAAATCGACGTCGATCCCTTTAAAACCATAAGAAAGCGACAGTTCGATAATCTCGCTCTGTCGACCAGTGATATTCAATGATGCCGGGCTTAAATTGCGATACATTCTTGCCTCTTAACGTGTATGGAAGTGCTTGCGTAGCAAGCATTTACCCGAAGTTCCGCGGAGAACGGGCGGTGGGAGTCCGCTATTATTACAGAGGCCAGGTGGAATTTGAAGGGGGTTGAATGATTAGAACACTTTCGCCCGCCACCAAACAAAAATGAATGCGCGATTCGCTTTTAATTTCCAACGCAATCGATTGAGCGAAGAAATTTAATTTTCTTCCCATCCCAGCGTGCGCTCGACGGCTCGTTTCCAGCGAGAATGTTTTGCCATGCGGTCGGCCGCAGTCGTCGTTGGTTGAAATTCACGATCGAGAGCCCAATTTTTTGCGACATCGGCAGTGTCGTTCCAAAATCCAACGGCGAGGCCGGCTAAATACGCTGCGCCCAAAGCAGTGGTTTCAGCGACGACAGGCCGCACTACCGGCACGCCAAGTACGTCGGCTTGAAATTGCATGAGGTTGTTGTTGATGCTGGCACCGCCATCGACTTTTAGCCGCGCGAGCTTGATGCCAGCGTCTTGTTCCATCGCGTGCAGAACATCGCAGGTTTGGAAGGCCATGGAATCGAGCGCAGCCCGTGCAATATGTCCTGCTGTGGTGCCACGAGTGATGCCAAACATTGCGCCGCGGGCGTATTGATCCCAATGTGGTGCGCCAAGGCCGACAAACGCAGGCACGAAAACAACGCCTCCGGCATCTTCGACGGTCGCAGCAAGTTTTTCGATTTCAGGGCTGCGTTCGATGATTTTTAAGCCATCGCGAAGCCATTGCACGACTGCTCCGGCAATAAAGACCGAGCCTTCAAGGCAGTAAGTTGTCTTACCGTTCAGTTGCCAGCCGACGGTAGTCAGAAGCTTATTTTTGGAGAGAACAGGTTTTTCACCCACATTTAAGAGCATGAAACAACCGGTGCCGTAGGTGTTTTTGGCATCGCCAACATTAAAACAAGCTTGGCCGAACGTGGCGGCCTGCTGATCTCCCGCGCAACCGCTAATGGGAATTGGCGCATCGAATAAATGGGGATCGGTTTCGCCGTAAACTTCGCTCGACGATTTCACTTCCGGCAGCATCGCGTGAGGAACGCCAAGCAGTTTTAGGAGCTCATCATCCCAGGACAGCGTGTGTAAGTTGAACAACATCGTGCGGCTGGCATTAGTAACGTCGGTGACATGCCGCTTGCCACCGGTGAGCCGCCAGATCAGAAATGAATCGATTGTGCCAAAGAGAATTTCACCGTGAGCGGCACGCTCGCGCAGGCCAGGTATCGTGTCGAGTAAGTGTTTAATTTTTGTGCCCGAGAAGTAAGCGTCAATCACAAGGCCTGTTTTTTCACGGACTAAATTTTCATGGCCGTCGGCTTTCAAGCGATCGCAAATGGGAGCACTGATGCGACTTTGCCAAACAATTGCATTGGCAATCGGCCGGCCTGTGTCGCGTTCCCACAGAACGGTCGTTTCGCGCTGGTTGGTAATGCCAATGGATGCGACGTCAGCAGCTTTTGCACCGGCGCTGTTTAACACTTCGCGTGCTACCGAAAGCTGTGTGTTCCAAATCGCTTCGGCGTCGTGTTCCACAATTCCAGGCGAAGGTAAAATTTGTGGAAACTCTTGTTGCGCCATCGCCACCGGCCGACCATTATGACCAAATAAGATTGCCCGGCTGGATGTTGTACCTTGATCGAGTGCCAATACAAATCGCTTACCCGCTTTACTCATGGCAGCACCTTTTTTCCGAAATGCAATTGCAGCCGTCCGATGACGGCATCGACCGCAGCATCTTTCTGTGCCTTTTCCAGTTTGCCGGTTTCAACCAGCAGATCGGCTAACTGTGCGAGACATTCCTTCTGTAG
>CAZIGP010000268.1:3081-4082 GCA_964538425.1 uncultured Pirellulales bacterium
GAGCATGAGGCGACGTTCAACTAAATCGTCAAGCTTGGTGACCCATTCGTGGTTGATCAACCAACGAGCATAACTGATTGGTAAGGAAGTTCCTGAGAGAAGCTGTGTGGCCACGGAATTTTTGCCAACCGCTTCAGGCAAAATTGTCATCGCTCGCGAGCCGCAAAGTTTCCAAACCGCTTCGACGGAGTCGACGGATAAATGGCATCGTCCAGCTAGCTGCTGCCATGCCCAGTGCAGTGCGGTAAGATCGGCGGCATAATTTTCGCCCCCTGGCAGAGGCCGTTCGCGCGAATTTGCGGTGTGTGGCAGATGCAAACGTTCCAGAATTGTGCCAGCGGCTTCTTCGGCCAACGAGCGGCATGTCGTTAGTTTGCCGCCGATGATCGAATAGCAAGGCACACCGGCACCGCGGTGTTCTTCCATCCAATGTCGTCGAGTGATGCCTGCCGTGGTCGCGGCGTCGGTGAATGGCAGCGGTCGAACGCCGGCGTAATGCAGTTCGATGTCGTCGATCGTCAGACCAAGGCTCGGAAAAACTTCATTCACCGCAGCGACCAGATATTCCAATTCGCGTGGCGTGGCAACGGCGGTTGCAGGATCCCCTTCAAAGGGCTCATCGGTTGTGCCAACGAGCGTGCCATTCACAAACGGCAGAATAAAAACTGGTCGGCCGTCGCCTGCTTCGGTGTAAACTGCCCGGCCACCAAGTAATTCTTGCAGTTGCTGGTGCACCGTGATGAAGTGAGTGCCTTTGGTGCCGCCCATCAATCGGTTCGTTAATACCCCGAGCGATTGCAGCGTGTCATCCACCCATGCGCCCGTTGCATTGACGATTGCCGCGGGTTCGAACGCTCTAATCACCTCGTGTGTTTCTGTGCGGCGAACCATTACCGTGCGGCCGTCCCATACGGCTTCGCTGTAAGTGTCAATTTCGAACCGGCTGTTTTGTTTGGCCGCAATTTGTCGCGCATCCTCGAACAGCGACAATGTAAAACGTT
>CAZIGP010000268.1:4092-6359 GCA_964538425.1 uncultured Pirellulales bacterium
GGAAAAACCACCTGGGCATCGGAAAATTCACATACCCAAGGATATTTTACCGGATCAATCGGCACGATTCCTGCGTCGCTCGATTTGTGCGATTTGCGCTTTGGCAACGTAGGATCGCGCGCGTAATTATCGTACAGCCAGAGGCCGAATCGCACGGTCCACAGGCCACGATGCAACGGCTTTTTTCGTGGGCGATCTTTTAGCCCGAAGAATCTTCGAGCCGCCGCTATCAAGCCACCAAATCGATTGCAAATGGGAATGAACAATCGTAACGGATGAACAAACTGTGGTGCTAATTTCAAGAGTCGAGTGCGTTCGCCTAATGATTCTCGAACCAGTGCAAACTCGCCGTATTCGAGGTATCGGAGGCCGCCGTGAATCAATCGTGACGAATAGGCCGTAGCTCCATAAGCGATGTCGTGGCGCTCGACGACGATGACGTCGACGCCGTTCAACACCAATTCGCGCGCAAGGGCAGCCCCGTTAATGCCAGCGCCAAGAATAAGAATAGGACCAGGCATGCAGCAACAGAGATCGGGGGTTGGGCGTCAGCAGATACACCAACCAGAATTACTAACGCCGGTGAACTGCAAATAGATTACCATGACTGCGTTACTCTTTCGCGGGCGAGTTGGTTTCGTATGGGAGATTATCCACGCAATTGTTTCCGAAGCCAGCCCGGCCTGTTTGTTGTGATACCTTGTACGCCGAGGTCGATCAGCCGCCTAGCAAGCAATGGGTCATCGACCGTCCAAACACAAAGCTGAAGTTGCGACGAGCGAATTTGCCGCACAAATTCTGCGTCGATAGGCCCTGTCGCCATGAGGTCGAGGCCGTCAAGCCTCGCGGTTTCGGTTTGACGTAAGATATCGTCGGGCGTTGGATACCAATCGCCTTGAAGATCTTGTTTGAATTCAACAACCCAATATGCCGGGCATTGCGGAATTTCGCGTTTGATCGCCGCAATCACTTCGAATTGCAAACTGATGGGAATGATTTGCTCTGGTTTCAAACCGCAGTTTTCCACCACGCGGCGAAGTTCATCTATAATTTCCACGCCGCATTTGACTTCAACAAAAAACTGCTTGCCAGACGGAACTGTGGCGAGCAGTTCTTGGAGCGTTGGCACAGGCTCGCCGGCAAACTGTTGACTTTTCCAAGAACCTACATCGAAAGTTTGCAGTTCGGCGAGCGAACATTCGACGACTTGCCGATCTATTCCGGCTGTGCGACGCAGATCGGCATCATGGAAAGCGACGATCTTGCCATCGGCGGTCAGCCGAAAATCACCTTCAACCGCATCAGCTCCTTCTTGCCACGCCAATTCTGCAGCGGCGCGCGTATTTTCCGGGGCCAAGGAAGACGAACCGCGATGGGCGATGATTTCGAAAGCATCCATGCTGCAAAGTGTAGAGGCGTCTTAGTTTTTAGATGTCTGGTTTTGTTAGTTTACCAGACACGAAGACACCGAGGAATCTAAAACTTATTTCTTCTTCAGCAGTTTTTGCAGATAAACCACATTTGCCCGCACACCTTCCATGCCGGGGTTGATTTTGAGTGCGTGGCGAAATGTTTCGAGTGCTCCTTGTTGATTGCCCAATTGCAGATGACATTGCCCCATGCCGGCAGCGGCACCGAAATGAAATGGGTTCAACTCAAGCGTCCGGCGGCAATCGGCGATTGATTCAAAGTATCGGCCCATGGCAAAGTAAGCAATCGCACGTTGATTCCATGCCTCGGCGAGCCAGGGATTTTCTTCAATCAATTTACCTGCGGAGGCTCGAGCCGAATCGTGTTTTTGAGCAGCATTCAGCGCAATTACTCGAGTCAGTTGTTGTTGCTGATTCCAACTGCCGTCGCGGCACCAGACCGAGCGGATTGAAGCTTCTGCTAAATTGCGCACACCACGGTCGATGTCGACCAGCGCACTTCCCAGAATAACGTTCGAAGAGTAATCTCCGACCGCTCCCAAGGCTAACACCGCTCCTCGTCGAACCCATCGTGACGTGTGCCTTGCCAAATGTTCTAGCGTGGCGGCATTATATCGCTGAGCCACACGATGAACGAACGAAGCATGGTCACGGTCGGCGAGAAATTGCTCGTATAATTCAGCTAAGACAGGTCTTCGAACGGTTGGCTCGCTCATGCAGCACGTTTGGTGGGAGAATTCCCGTTGAAAAGACACACCCTTCATGTTCCTCAGCTTTCCAGTGTAATTGCCAAATTCAGAAGTTAAACTAGCTACAAGCAGGATTCATCAAAGTTGT
>CAZIGP010000269.1:0-6351 GCA_964538425.1 uncultured Pirellulales bacterium
TCTGAGTTGCACCATTCGACTCGTGATACGGGCCAGGCGTGAGCGTAGTATTGCCCCTTATCAGATGCCGAAGCGGGAATGGACGGCAGAGGAAATCGATTTACTTGGCAAAATCTCCGATGCAAAGGTGGCCGAACGTCTTGATCGACCCATTTATTCCGTAATGCTGAAACGAAGAGAACTCAATATTCTTGCAGCTAAAAGAGTGCGCAGCGGCAAGGTGAACTTCAGTGGGTGCTGGAATTGGGGGCCGACTGAGCTGCTGATGTTTAATCAGTATAGCGATCAAGAAATTGCCAAGATCACTTACCGTTCGCTGGAAGATGTGAAAGCGAAGCGGGCAGAGTTAAACCGATCCAAGCGATAATCCGGCACGTTATCGATGCCGGCAAAATTGGGTCTTTTTTTAGGTAATCGAGATCAAGAGGAAATTCGCAGTTCGGTAAACGGGGCCAACCGCAGTGATCACTGGAATGGTGGGGATCATGTGGCTGTTGCCCTTCCCGGACGCGAATTGCGATTTCGAGAATGAAAAAGGCCGCGTGGTGGGCCAGGATCCACGCGGCCAAAGGCGACGCCGAATTGCTTCGGCATCGTGCATTAAACGGAAGACGTCAGGTGCCAATTCACTACGCCTCTGGTTAAAGAATCCTGCCGACACCGCCTATCTCCAATTGCGATCTCTGCGATGTGCTTATCAAACCGAATCGTGGGGAATGTTGCTGGCAGGTCGGAAACGCAGAAGTGACGAGTTAACGGCTGCGGGAAAATGCTTGAACGAAACCCTGGGGCATCGGTCTGGGTCAAATTCACAGCAGCCGCAAAAGCCGGTGGTTTCGGCGTCTCGTAGCCAATTTTCTGCAAATTACCCGCCAATTCTTGAGTTGGATTTCTCGTTTGTTAAGCTGGGAGGAAATGATGGACGGAATTGCCGTCTCTTCCACTGCACGAATCCTATCGACGCACCAATGACAACTACCTCCTTGCGCCGCAATGCTCGTCGGAGTTCGCCTCGCTGCCTGCTTCCGCGGATTCAATTCGTCGAACAACTCGAAAAACGCATGATGCTGGCTGCCGACGACGTGATTAGCGTCGGCCGCACGGCCTCGCATTGGACGATTGCCGATATTGTCGGCAACCAAATGAAGGTCACTTACTCAGTCTTCAATCAGCAGGCCGATGGGGTAAGCGGCGTTTCGCTGACGACGACGCTGCAAGCGGGCGTGGAGTTTGTCGATGCGTCGATCGCGCCAACGCAGAATGGCCAGCAGTTATCGTGGGATCTCGGATCGTTGTCGGCATTTGGGCATGCCAGCGTCGAAGTGACGATTTCGTTTCCCGGCGCGATTCCGCTGCAACTCGACAATGGTGCGATGGCGACCGCCACGCTGGCTGCTACGCCGGTTAGCGATTCGGCAAACCCCGTTGTCTTGCGCACCGATACGATTGATCCCGCGTTGCTGGCGTCGACGGTGGATGCAAACTATGACGACGTATTCATTCAAGCCGTGGCGGCAAAATACGATCAAGAACCTGCGCAGATTTTTCAGTTCGTGACGCAGGACATCGGCTATGAATCGTACACCGGCTCGCTCCGCGGCGCTCGCGGCACGCTCTGGAGCCAAGCGGGCAACTCGTTGGATCAAGCGAGTTTGATGATCGCGATGCTACGCGCATCGGGTGTGCCATCGCAATACGCCTCCGGCACGCTGTCCGATCCGCTCGCGCAGGATTTGATTCTTTCCATGTTTTCCGAGCCGTTGCGGATCACCGGTTTGGTTCCCGCTGGCGCGACGGTGGGTGATCCTGCGAACGACCCGCAACTTTTGGCCGAAACGCGCGCGCACTTTTGGGTTCAGTTCGACATCGGCGGCGGCATGACTGAAGCCGATCCAACATTCGCGGGCGCTGCGATCGGCGATACTTTCGCCGTAGCCAGCGACACTTTCGCCGAAGTGCCAGACGCCATGCGTCACAAAGTGCGAGTGCAGCTTGATCGCGAAATCGCCAACACGGCCGCCTCGGCTCTATTCGGCCTCAATCCGCTGGGCACGGCAACCGTATTGAACGTCACTTTCAATGCCGTTGAACTGGTGGGCAGGCCGCTATCGATCGGTCATTTTGTCGACCATCGGAACATTGCGGGGCCAGTTTTCCCCTCCATCACCAACACCTATTCGCCATATATCGCTGTGGGAGATTACGGCGCTCCGCTCGCGGAAGACCATTTGATCCGCGGAACCGATTACCAGGAAATCATCACTTCGTTCCCATTCGGAAGCACATTGCTGACCGGATTGTTCTTGAGTGTCGAGCTAAGCGGGCCAGACGGATCAAGCGAGACGTTTGAGCGGACGCTTCTCGACTTAATTGGCTTCGACGTGCGCACCAATGGCGGCACGCCGAATCTAACCTTCGATCCGAACACCCCGCCGACGCTGACGCCCTTCGACGTGTTTACGCTAAGTGTATTGCCTTCCAAGTTTGACGAAGCGGCAGGCTATTTGTATGCGCCACAGGTTCTGGCGCTGCAAGAACAAAGCCGGCAGTTCGAGGATGACGCGATTGCATTTGGCAGCGAAGCCTCGGCGGTAGCGCAGCAATTCATTATCGGACAAACTCGCATGGCCGCGGCAGAGGTACTGCACTTCTCCGATCACTTCACAGAGCAATACGCGAATGCTTCGATCGTGCGAGCCTATTTCGATCGGCCGAGAATTGTGATCACTTCGAACCGAGTTGAAGTCACGGATGGAGTCCAGCCGACGACGCAATTCAGTAACTCGATCGACCTGCGCCGCACCAACGTTCGCGTGGTCGTGCCGCCCGGACAAAACGTGGATGCTGCCCAAGTATTCCGGGTAGCGCGTGGAATTGCCGAGAACACCGTCGAAACGGAAGTCGCGGCAAGCCAAATTGCCGATGTCGGAGAACTCGCTGCGCCTGTGGTGAGCACCGCCCGCGTGTTCGAGGCAGCCGGTGCTGCGGGCATCGGCACACTGTTCATTAACGAATCAAATCTAAGCGAACTCGACGGGGCTCCCTTTTCGGGCGAAGCCAAGGCGAGAATTACGGCAGCGGTAATGGCCGATAAGTTGGTCATCGTACCGGAGCGAGCGGTGCTCATCGGCGATACTGAGCAAATTGCCTGGTATGAAATGGACCTCGACACCGGAGAGACGATCGGCGTTACTGAGGATGGAGGACACCAAGCTCTCACTGAGTATGCCTATACCGTCTCGCTGACCGCGATTGCAATCGGCGTCATCCATGGGATGGTCTCGTATATCGACAATTTGACGAATTGTTATTCGCCGGGCTCTGGCCATAGCCTGCAAGAGTGCAAGGAGGAGATTCTCCAGCAGATTATTAACCCAGTCTCGCCGAACAACTTGGCGAACAGCATTCTGGGGGCCATCGGCGCACCGATTTTTCTCCTGGGCGGCATCGCAGTACCACTCGAAGAACTGCAAATCGCGAGCAGCAACTTCCAAGGCGCTTTCGCCTTTGCCGGCGCGAATGGTTGGATTGATCCTCCCTTGCCAGATCGGTTCGTTTCGCCCGTGCCGATGCAAGAATTCAACGACTTATCGGGAGTGGGGGTGGCGACCAAGACGGTCGTCGATCCCCTATTCACGTTGCCCTTCGGCGGCGCACAATTGCCGACCATCTTTCGCGTTGGTATCAAAAACGAGCAAGGCAGCAACGACCGTTTTTCGGTGCAAGTCACTAACGTCCCGGCAGGATGGGAGGTGGTCACCAGCGTGCCGGATATCGGCGTTCCGGCCGGACAAATCGGCGAGATCGGTTTGGTGCTGCGCCCGACCGGCGTGTTGCCGCCGCCAGGTACGGATCTTTCGTTCGATGTTACGGTCACCAGCACCAGCAATCCTGGAATTACCGACACGTTCATTGTTGCTTTTGAAGTGCCAGCCGTGCCGGCAATCGATGTTTCGATCGATTCGATCCCCAGCGCTACCATCCCCGGGATGCCGGTCAGTTTTGATCTGGAGATTGAGGGCATCGGCAATGTGCCGACCGATGTGACTTTCGAGCTCAATCTACCCAATGGACTGACGCTCGACGGGTTAGGCTCGATCACCGTCAATCCCGGCGAAACAATTGCCCAAACGCTGACGCTGACGCCCGACGCGGGCGTACCGCTCGGCAGCACGTTGACCGCCAAAATCGTCCTGAATTTTGGCGGACCGGAACCGGGCGTGGTTGTGATTCCACTTCGCATCGTGACCCCCGGCGCTGATGCGATTGCCAAAGCGGTGGTCGGCGCACAACAACTGGGCAATCTAGAACTCGCTGGCCGCTTGAACGATTTGAGCGTCGCGCTGACAAACATCGTTCAGGAACCCGATCATCCCATCTTCCGCGATCAAGCGCTAAACAACCTTGACAGCATTCTCTCGCTGCTGGCCGTCGATCCAAAGCTAGTCGATTTCGTGGGGCCATTAACCGACGCGCGGGACGAACTTGCAACGGCAACGACGCCGACGGGCATTCAAGATGCCGTGCAATCGCTAGGCGACGCGCTGGATAACTTTGCCAATATCGTCGACGCGGTTACCGCACACGACATCACGGTACAGCTCAATCCCAACACGCGCGCCGCAGTTCCGCTGGTGCCGCAGTTGTTCGAGGTGATTCTGCAGAACATCGGCAGCGAGACGACGACTTATGACTTGAGTGTCTCCGGCCTACCGGCCGATGTCGATAGCTTGCTCAGCCAGCCGACAATCACGCTCAATCCCGGCCAGACTCAAACGATTACCGTCACGTTAACGCAAACTTCAACGACCAATCTGGCAACGTTCCAGTTTACCGTCGATGCGACGTTTACGGACGGCGTTTCAATCACGCGCAGCGCTGATGGCTCGATCACGACGCGCAATGAATTCGTCTCAGTGGTCGATGTCACCGCCACGCCGGCATTTGCTGATCCAAGCGATCCAGTCGCCATTTCGACGCGGCTATTGAACGCGGTGAATCAGCAGCAAGATGCGAAGGTGACCTATCGGATACTCGATAAAAATGGCGCCGAAGTCATCCCGCCAATCACGCCAGTCGATGTGACGTTGACCGTACTGACCTCGCTTTTTGAAGTCAATCTTGGTGTGCTCAATACGTCTGGCTTAGCGCTGGGACAGTACACGATCGAAGTCACCGTGACCGACACGCTGGGAAATCCCATCCCCGGCGCAACAGGCAGAGGATCGCTGCTGATCGGTTCGCCGGTGACGGCCGATTGGGATGTAACCCCGCAAACGCTGCCAACTGGCACGAGTGTCGTCACCAACACGTTGCAAATCGAAGCGAACGTTGCACTCGAAAATCCTCTCAGCTTGGTTAGCGTCACCGGGCCAGGTGCAATGGCTTCAGCGCGCTTTGGCGATTACGTCTACGTGGCCCGCACGGATGGCATCAGCATCTATGACGTCACCAATCCGGCAGCGCCTCAATTTATTCTCACCTTCGCCGGCGCACTAACGCAAGGCTCCGTGGACGATCGCTTAGCCGTTCAAGGCGACACGCTTGTTTACAAGCATGGGCAAACGCAGATTTCGCTGTTCGATTTGAGCGTCACTCCCCAGAACCCTACACTGCTTGGAAGCACCCCGGTTATTGCACATTCTAGTAACGGCAGCATCCTGGTGACGAGCACTCACGTCTACATTACAGCACTAACCTTTGCGTTTTTCCCAGGAGATGTCATTTCGCATGAAGGCATCTTGATGTCGGTAAACATCACGAATCCGGCCAGCCCGTTCTTGGAAGATGTACTTGGCAACGACAGCGCAGCCGATCGCGACGGTTACTCTGCGTATTATGGCACTTACAACGATGGCGTCGGAGTAATTTCTGGAGTCGATCGTTCCGGGATTCCGCACAATGTCTTCGACGTTGAACAGGTTAATGCCAACACGCTGTACATTGCCACGACGACCGTGACTGGCGGAAACCCACAGATCGGCGTTGGTAGAATTCAGTTCATCGACATCAGCAATCCGACGGATATGGAAGTCGTTGGCGAATTACAAATTCCCGGTACCGTTCACATCACCGGAGTGGAAGTGCAGGGAGACAAAGCCTTCGTAGTGGGCAGCACCGGCGGGTGGAACGAAGCCGATCTGTCGCGCGGCCTGCTGGGCAACGTCGTGCTTGTAACGCTCGACATTAGCGACCCGCTTGATCCGCAAATCCTCAACACGCAAACGCTGGGCCGTCGTTCTCGCGGGCTGATCAATCTCTCGCAAATCGATACGAACCTCTTCGCCTTCGGCAGTCTTGGCGACCCATTAAACGGTGAAAACAGCCCGCAATTAATTCTCGTTGATACGA
>CAZIGP010000270.1:0-3876 GCA_964538425.1 uncultured Pirellulales bacterium
AGCATGGTTTCGCAACCGCAAATTATGGCTAGCGCTGCCTCTGGAAAAAGTGAACTAGATAGTCGCATCGGTTTTGTAGGTGGGATGGTTTTAAAGCGGCTGATGACCATTCCATGGGCGCTGACAGGTGTCATGGCCATTGCACTGCTTGGATACTCAGAAACAACCGACCCTGACCATATCTTTGGTCTGATGTCAGTCAAGTTATTACCTAGTGGGTGCGTGGGATTGATGCTCGCTTGCGTAATGGCATCTTTGATGGATAACTGTGCCGTCAATATGTTGAGCTTCGCAGGAATTTACACCAATAGCATTCATAATCGTTTAATCAATCCGACGACGGACGAACAACGGCTTGTTCGAGTGAGCAGAATCTCATCCATCGTTTTTGCCCTGAGTTCTCTCGGTCTTTCTTGCCTTTTTACCGATGTGCCTGGAGCGATGCGATTCCTCTGGCAAACGGTGCCGTTGATGGGTATTCCTTGGTTCTTTGCAATCCTTTGGCGACGGGCCAACCGATGGGGTGCGCTTGCCAGTTTTGTTGTAGCACAGCTTGTAACGCTCTACGCCAATTTTATTCTTGGCTGGAAGGGGGATGCGGGACTGCCTTATACCGTCGCGTTATATCTATCGAGTGGGATCATTGCGGGGATCGTCGTCAGTATTCTAACAGCACCCGAACAGGATGAGAGAACGGATCGATTCTATTTGCTGTTGAAAACACCTATCGGACAAGAGGAGGTGTTGCGCGAAGCAGGTTTTCAAGCCATATCGGGAAGTGACACCTTCGCCGTGCCTTTAGAATCTGATATTGCCTCAGCAGTTCCACCGTTTCAAATATCGGATTCACTCAAGAAGTTGGACCTTCGTGCTTCGCGCCGCCAGTCAATCATTGGTTTTGTCGTTTTGATTGCAGTGACATTACTAATGCTGGTTATGGTGAAGGTAATGACAGATTGGCTATCGGAATTGCTTTTACAAAAAGCTACATTAGTCCGTTCTAATTTTGTCCACCACTTACCTATTAAATTCTCTTGAATCGATTTGTGATAACTTCGGTGGCTTGACGGAAAATGATAAGCGATGGCTGTTATCGCATAACTGCCGAGAATTTGTTCTTTGCCGGAGCTCAACGATTTTTCCAATCGATGTGCGATAACGACGATAAAGCTAGTTGCAAAGCGTGCGTTCCACTGCGGCCATGTCCTTGAGCCTTTACCGACATGTATAGTTGATGTGCGAGCGCCAATCCAGGCAACGAAAGTTCCAGCCGCCGAGCCTCCGATAAGGCAATGCCCAGGTCCTTAATAAAATGCTCGACAAAAAAACCAGGATCAAACTGATTGGCAATGATCCGTGGCCCCAGGTTGGACAAGGCCCAACTTCCGGCGGCACCTGAAGCTACCGATGACAAAACCGTAGGAAGATCTAAGCCCGCTCGATATCCATAGATCAACGCCTCGCAGACACCGATCATCCCGCTAGCGATGAGAATTTGGTTAGCCATTTTTGCATGCTGACCAGCACCGGGTCCGCCTTGGTAGATGATCGTCTTTCCCATTGCTTCCCAACATGGTTGCAGCGCCTCAAATACATTTTTGTCACCGCCAACCATGATCGAAAGACGAGCTTCACGAGCTCCAACATCACCACCAGATACTGGCGCATCGATGCTATGGATATTCCTGTCTGCTGCCTCACGCGCAATTTCAACTGCCAAACAAGGGGCGCTGGTTGTCATATCGATCAAGATGTTACCTGGTTTACTGCCCGCCAATGTACCTTGATCAGCCAACACCGTTTCACGAACATCGGCAGGGAATCCAACGATTGTAAAGATAACGTCCGAGACAGCAGCAACAGACCGAGGGCTATCCGCCCATTGAGCGCCTTTATCCAACAATGGTTTTGCTTTTTCGATTGTTCGATTGTGAACAGTCACGCTAAAACCGCGATCGAGTAAATGCCCACACATGCTGCAACCCATCACGCCCGTGCCAATCCAACCGAGACGAGTTACACCTGGCGTAACGTTAGAAATTCTCATCATTGTGTATCGTTACTATTTAATGGCTTGTGGATACTTCAGTATTTACATCAATAAATGATTGTGCTTGCTGAAGGACTTCCAAGCTGGGCAGAACGGCGTCGAGATCAAAAACCGTTGGATGATTATTGCGCACGGCATCGATGATCTCTTGATCTTGTACTGCTAAATCATTTTCAAATGATTGCGTTTCAAGTTCATCACCAGCTTCAGTAAATAATTTTCCATTACGAATCATTAAAACTTCCTCATCGCCAACAAACCGTAATTCCCATAATGGTTTCGCGCAATTGTAAGTTAATGACTGGGTTACGATTTGCTGATCGCTTGTAGCGAAATGAACAGCTACATCAACCAGCATTCCGTATTTCGGATGAGTTTTACCGGCGACAGCCGTAATGCTTTGACAGGGAGGATTGTTTAGAATCCAAAGCGCAGCATCGATTTGATGACATCCATGATGCCATAGCAGGTTATCGACCCATGCTCGCTGCCCATGGAGGCCTTCGTTGTTGCGCCTAGGAATTGCAAAATGACCGGAAATTTGCGATAGGCGCAACTGATTTCTTTGCACGCGATTTCGCACTTCGCGAACAGCAGAATTCGCGCGCAGGGTGTGACAAGCAAATACTCGCCGTTGCTTGGCTATTGCACATTCTTGCACTTGGTGAGCTTCACATAATTGCAATACGACTGGTATTTCGACAATCACATGCTTACTACTTTCCAACGATAATAAAGTATGTTCGACATGGAATTGATTAGGGGAAGCAACTACGACAACATCCACTTTGGAATCGTGCAGCGCACTAATAAGAGCGTCTGAGAAACAAGAAATGTTCCAACGCTCGGCAAATTGGCGAGCGTTGCTCAGTCGTTCGCCGATGCTCCAGTGCAGTTTAACATGATTTATCTGCGTCAAAGCACGGACATGGCGTTCGGCAATTGTCCCGGTACCTATGACTCCAACGCCGATAACACGTTGTTCGCGGAGCATAAATTATCTTGAAACTAACAACCAACCGAATGCGTATGGCACCTTCAGACTATGCCATGGAGTTGCATTCTTCACATAGTCTACGAATAAACTGCAAGCGGTTACGAACCGACTCAATGTCTCCAGATCGAAGCCATTCGACGGGCACAAAGTTTGATCCCATGGGTGCTACTATTCCAGGAATCGTCTTCCAGGCAGAATAGTTTTCAAGAGTGATGTTGCCCGTTGGACAAAACGAAATGCCAGGAAAGCAACTAACCATCGCAGAAATATATTCCGGGGATACACCCATCGCGGGACACAGCTTTAACACCTGAGGCGCTAACTTGTATTCATCAAATGCGTCAATGACATTTTGCACATCTTGGAAGGTATAAACCCCTGGAATGTAAGGAATGCCAAAATCGACGGCCACTTCCAATACACGATGACTAAACGCTGGAGAAACCAAGAAATCGGGTCGGAGTTCGGCCGCAATTGAGGCCTCCTCTCGCGACTTAATCGTTCCGATTCCCCACAATGTCAAATTTCGTTCTTTTCGCAAAAACACTTCTCGTAATGTTGGGACAATTTGCTCCAGAGGACGAGCCATTAGTTCAATGGCTGAATATTGTTCGGCCGATAGCGCCTGTGCGTAGTTGCATAACACATCGACTGTGGTTGGATGAACGGTAGGCAACGCAGGCGTGCGCTTGATAGCATCAAAAACAGATGTTGGCCAAGCAGGATGAGTGGCTGCTGCCGATGTTGTTGCAGTGCCAGAAGTTTGCGGGGGATGAACAACAAAATGTCGTCCATCGAGTTGCCTGATAGAATTATTATGTACCATGCT
>CAZIGP010000270.1:3886-6322 GCA_964538425.1 uncultured Pirellulales bacterium
TAGATGATGGTCGTGGAATTGAATCGAGAACAATTGGTTAACTATATATTTAAAATTGCAAATAATTGGAGTGGCGCTCGAGCGTGAATATCACTCGTAACCATGCGCGACAAAATAATACTGCGCAGACGTATATTTCGTTTCAGTAAGAGGCATTACTTGTTTCTACCCGCCACATATTGTTGCTTAAACCACTCATCGAACAAATCAGTGGCCGGACGAATATCATTAGGCTGTCGCACAACGAACGGTAAGTCATGTGCATTTATTATTTGCTGTACAAGCTCATTTTGACGAACACTTTCATCGGATTGTTTTGGCTGGGTAAACGAAGGAGGCAAAGCCACAACGTCCCATTGGTGATTGGCATAGCTGAGTGAAAAGTTAAGAGCACTGCCATATAAGCGGGCAAACGTTGTGATTTTGCCAATCGATGGCATTTCAGGTATCGCGACAACAACCAAATCAGGATTCGTTCCGCGAATTTTCTCCGCATCTATAGCAATTTGCTCCAGCGTTTTGCCTTCTACCAGCCAGGAAGAAACTTCAACCTTTGCGTCAGGTTGTAGTTTCTTAATTGAGTGTCCAACCGATGAATCGTAGGGCGGTGTTGCCAGCACTTTGATCGTTTTCTGCTTGGCAATTAAGTCGAGTGTGTGAGGGATCCCTGATAGCGGAGGCGCTTCATCTGCCAATCGGATCTTCTGCCCACTTATGGCTTGGATAATCTGAGACGCGATAAGTTTGTGGCCATCCATGTTTGGATGGATTTCATCGCTAAGTAGTAGCGAAAATTCACTTCCGCTTTTGCGGTGAATTGCCTCAAAAACATTGTGTATATCAACAAGAGGTAATTTTTTTGTTTTACAGACAGTTCGAACTCTTGCTACATACTTAGCCAATTTTACGGGTGGGCGATTAGAAAGTTCTTCAATACTATTCGGCGTGCAGATTAAAACTTCCGCGCCACTGGCTTTAATGTGCTCGGTGAGTTGAGTTAAGTTTTCAACATATTTTTCTAATGGCAGGCTCACCATATCGTTGAGTCCAAACATCACCGTGACGAGATTTGGTTTGTGGTCTAATACGTCAGATTGCAAACGCGCCAAAGCATCTTCGGTGCTGCCGCCGCTTTTTCCTGCGTTGATAACATGTAGTTCTGTCTTAGGAAACTGCTTGTGCAGGCCTAACTCAACTAATTCTGGGTAAGCTCTTCGACTACCAGAATGGTAGTACACCCCCGTAACACTATCGCCAAGACACACGATAGTAACCGGCATGTTTTTCTGTAAGCACTCATAAGTTTTCGGCAAGAGCGAACCGTCCGTGGCGGGACACGTTCTAGCGGAAAAAGCGAAACCAAGTGCAATAGCAACCAATAACAACTGGCGTAGTTGTATCCCGCATCGATTCATAGAACGTAGAAATTCAAAATGATTGAATAATCTAAATTGATTACTTTGGTCATTTAGCGGTTGGTGATATTTAACGTCAGCCACATTTGCTCATTTCTCGGTCTTGCTTAACTGAAAAGAATAAATCGCTCCATCTTTTAAAAGAAAACGCAGTTTGATTGTGCGATCTGTCCCGATTCGACCCAACTCTGAAGCGTTGTCATCTTTGCCCCAATAAACATCAAATCGTCGTTGATCTTTTCGAACTAATCGACAGCGGTCTCGGCTAAATCCTTCCAGCACTTGCCCTTGCTTATCTAATACTTCAATCTTCAATCCATTTTCTGGTATGTCTGCATTTACAACCAAATGATCGCCATCGAACCGAAATCTTTTTGTTTCTAAAATACCTTCACGACTTTCCTTTGATGGAGACACTGCTACAAAACGATCAGCGGGCAATGTAGCTAGTCCAATGCCACGCTTGCCAGGCTTCCCATGCCGCGTCTCGCTTCCCTGATAGTAGATGTAAACAACATCGTCTTTAATGAGCATCGTAGTGCTAGGAAATAAAAATCCATAATCCCATGTATCTGGCTTCGCGGTCATAAACATTTCCCGATCAGCAACTCTGGTCCAGTTGCGGCCATTCCTACTCGTCACAAGCTGAATTGCCATATCTCCGTCGCCGTTATTCCCTTCTTTTTGGTCTAAGATGAGCAAGGGAAGCAATCCGATCAGTTGATCTCCATAGGCCGTAACTGCCAGGCCATAGGGCTGAACCCAGGGATAACCGTCTTTACGGTCTGTAAGAAGTATCGTTTTTTTAGGGGACCAATTGCGAAAATCTTTACTTGTCGAAAGCGCCACAGCACGCATTACTGCTGGCCATTTTGG
Source organism: uncultured Pirellulales bacterium (assembly GCA_964538425.1). Classification (GTDB taxonomy): domain Bacteria; phylum Planctomycetota; class Planctomycetia; order Pirellulales; family JADZDJ01; genus JADZDJ01. The sequence goes on from CAZIGP010000270.1 coordinate 6,178, forward strand.
ATCCGGATGTTGATTGCGCAAGAATGCTAGATACTCACCCTTCCACCAGACCACCGAAGAACTCGTGTCATTCTTTCCGGCGGCTTTAAACGGTTCCATGGTCCATTCAATGCCATCTGGCGAAAAACCTAACTTATCACCTCCC
>CAZIGP010000271.1:0-6309 GCA_964538425.1 uncultured Pirellulales bacterium
AAATGAATCGGAATGCCGATTTCTTGCTTCAACGTTTTCACAAGCTGTTCGGCAGCGTACGGCTTGCACAAACCAGCCATGTCTTTAATGGCCAGAATGTGTGCCCCCATCTTTTCCAGCTCTTTGGCCAGCTCAACGTAATACTTCAAGCTGTATTTCGATCGCTTGGAATTCAAAATATCGCCGGTGTAGCAAATGGCTGCTTCGCAGATGCCGCCATATTGGTGAACGGCGTCCATCGCCACACGCATGTTTTCGGTCCAATTCAGCGGATCGAAAATGCGGAAGATGTCCATGCCAGTTTCGACGCTTTCCTTAACAAACGCTTGTACGACGTTATCGGGATAGTTCGTGTAACCGACGGCGTTCGAGGCGCGCACCAGCATTTGAAACAGAATATTGGGAATCCGCTCGCGCAAATCGGCCAACCGCTGCCAAGGGCACTCCTTAAGAAACCGCATTGCGGTGTCAAACGTGGCGCCTCCCCACATTTCGATTGAAAACAATTGTGGCGCAAGGCGTGCATAAGCATCGGCCACTTGTACCATGTCGAACGTGCGCATTCGCGTGGCCAGCAGCGATTGATGAGCGTCCCGAAAAGTGGTGTCGGTCACCAAGAGTTGCTTTTGTTCCCGCACCCAAGCGGCAAATTTTTCCGGGCCGAGTTGCTGTAGCTTTTGTCGTGTCCCCACGGGCGGCGTTTGTTTGGAATCGAACGCAGGAACTGGTGCGGCTTCGCGTCGCGTCGCTTTGGGCCGATCTTTCACCAGTGGATTGCCATTGACGATGGTCTCACCCAAAAATTGCAATAATTTTGTGGCGCGGTCGCGTCGCACCGGCATGTCGAACAGTTCTGCCGTATCGTCAATAAACTTGGTCGTGCAGTCGCCGGCTAAGAACGTGGGGTGCGTGACCAAATTGATAAGAAATGGAATATTCGTTTTCACGCCGCGCACACGGAATTCTTGCAAGCAGCGTTCCATCCGCGAAGCAGCATCGACAAATCTTCGCGCGCGGGCAGTCACTTTCACCAGCAGTGAATCGTAATACGGAGTTACCACCGCACCGGAAAACGCCGTACCTGCATCGAGTCGAATACCCATGCCGCTGGCCGAGCGGTAGGCAATAATTCGCCCATAATCGGGTACGAAACGATTCTCGGCATCTTCGGTCGTTACGCGGCATTGCAAGGCAAAGCCCACAGCTCGCACGTCTTCTTGCTTTGCCAGACCGATCTCGGGATCGCCCAGCTTTTTGCCTTGGGCAATCAGAATTTGGCTTTTGACAATGTCGATGCCCGTTACTTCTTCAGTGACAGTATGCTCGACCTGAATTCGTGGATTGACTTCAATAAAATAAAACTGATTGGTGTCAGCGTCGACCAAAAATTCCACGGTGCCAGCGTTTTCATACCTCACCGCTTGGCCGATTTTTACGGCGGCATCACAAAGGCTCTGCCGCAACTGCGGTTCGAGATTTGGCGCGGGAGCGATTTCAACGACTTTTTGATGCCGTCGCTGCACCGAACAATCGCGCTCATACAAATGAACCAAGTTACCGTGCAGATCGCCGAGCAATTGCACTTCAATATGCCGGGCGCGCCGAATGTATTTTTCAATAAACACATCCCCTTTGCCAAAGGCCGCGGCGGCTTCGCGCTGAGCAGTTTCTAAATTCGGCGCAAGTTCGTCCACCGTGTTCACAACGCGCATGCCACGGCCGCCACCACCGTGTGCCGCTTTGAGCATCACCGGGTAACCCAAATCGGCAGCCACTTTTTTTGCTTCGTCGATGCTTTTTACTGCTTGTGCACTGCCGCCTAAAATCGGCACCTTGGCTTTGTCGGCAATTTCACGCGCGGCGGTTTTGTCCCCAAGCTTTTCGAGCAATTCCCTCCGTGGGCCAACAAAGGTAATGCCTGCCTTGTCGCAGGCTTCGCGCAGCGCCGGGTTCTCCGACAAAAATCCGTAGCCCGGATGAATGGCATCGATTCCGTGCGTCACGGCCAAGGCACCAATGGCGTCGATGTCTAAATACGACCGAATCGGCTCCCCCGGTTTGCCAACCAGATACGCCTCGTCGGCCTTAAAACGGTGCAGTGCGTATCGGTCTTCGTGCGAATAAATCGCCACCGTGCGAATATTCAGCTCATGGGCCGAACGGAATACCCGGATAGCTATTTCGCTGCGGTTCGCAACCAGCAGCTTGCGAATGGGTTTCATAGACGGAAACAATTAGGCTTAAAAACAGCCACGGGGCATAGGCCCATCGTGGGGAACTCTCGACGACGATTCGACTTATGTTACACTAGCACGCGATAGAAGCTAAGGGCCGCCAACCTCTCCGTGGATTTCCATCCGCGGCTATCCAAATTAACCCCCTAAATCGCCACGGATATAAATCCGCGAATGCATCTGGCAAGGAGTCTTCATCATGATTATTGGCCGGCTGGAAGAGGCACAGGAATATACGCGGTTGCACCCTGGTTTTGAAGCCGCGTTCGATTTACTGCGAAGTACACCGTTCGAGGAACTGTCCACCGGCCGGCACGAAGTGATGGGGGAGGATTTATTCCTCGTCATCGGCGATGGCCAACAAAAAGGTCACGAAGGAGCAATATTAGAAGCCCACCGCAAATATATTGACATACAATATATTGTTCCCCGAGCCGGTGGTGTGCCGGAAGAATTTGGCTGGAAACCCTTGCCAACGTGCAGTGAGGTGACCATGCCTTACGACGATGAGCAAGATGCCTGTCTCTTCGGAGACAAGCCCGATCTGTGGTTCGCACTGCCGCCAGGCAATTTCGTCGTGTTCTTCCCGAGCGATGCTCATGCCCCGATGGCCGGTCAAGGGAGATCGTTGAAAGCGGTCGTGAAAGTTGCTGTAAAGTGGTGAGGAAAAGGGAGAGGCGTCAGGGATCAGGAATTTGGAGTCAACATCTGTGATTGTCCAACCGCTTGCGGTTTAGCTAAGGCAAGCATGTCAAACAATCCTTCTGTCGTTATTGACTCATGAGCCCTGACTCCTGATTGCCTGAATATGCGTTTGCTCAGTTACAACATTCACAAAGGCATCGGCGGGCGAGATCGGCGATATCGGTTGCAGCGCGTGATCGAAGTCGTCGAGGCCGAGAATCCCGATATTGTTTGCTTACAGGAAGTCGATCGCCACAATCAGCGCTCGCACTTCGACGATCAACCGCGCCTGCTGGCCGATTATTTCAAACTGGCCGGGCACCTGTTTCAACCAAATGTGCACCTGAAAAGCGGCGCATATGGCAATTTGATTTTGTCACGCTGGCCGCTGGTGAAACGTCACCAAATTTCGTTGCGGCTGGAAGCGAAGAAACCGCGCGGAGCACAAATCGCGGTGATTGAAACACCCGAAGGGCCATTCCACCTGATCAACTTTCACTTGGGTTTGAGCGAGCGCGAGCGGCATTGGCAAGTTGCTCATTTGCTCAACCACAATCTATTCCGCGAGTCGAGCCATTTGACGACCCTGGTCGTGGGCGACTTCAACGACTGGCGCAACACATTGCATCGCGGCCAATTAGCTTGGCATGGCTTCCAGCAGTTAACGGCGCCAATTTCGCGATTTCGTTCGTTTCCCGCCTATTTGGCCATTGGCTCGCTGGACAAGGCTTTTTTTCGAGGCAACTTCTTTGTGCGACAAGCTCACGTCGTCCGTAGCAAGCTAGCCAAGCAAGCCAGCGACCATCTCCCTTTGGTTGTCGACTTCCACCTGAACGAAACAGCATTTAACGGCCACGCCAGTGCGTGAAAGAAGCCTAAAGATAAGGGGGCGGCATTCCACGGTCACACTTTCGCGTTGCCAGAATGCATCAATATTTCTCGGGGTAAACACTCGAAAAATCCTATCTCGCGGCTTGGCTAGCCATTTTTGCCGCAAAATTTGATCTAGAATTTAGGACCGTTCTCGACGACAATACGGAAAGCAACAGGGGTGGCCGCCTCTGCTGCAAATCGGCAACGGAATTGATTTGCCAAATCCCCACCCCTCGGCCTCCTGCCTTAGTCTTATGATCGCGGAAATCAAAAATTCTGAGCCGGAATATGTGATCGAACGGCGCCCCAACGATGTACTATTGGTGCGCATTCTCTCACGGCGCGATAGCCCTAATCCGCTGCCCGATGCCGTCTTCACATTTCGCGTCGGCGATCCTCAATACGACATTTGGAAACGCCGCGCGTCGATGCAGGAAACGCAGAATAGTGATCATTAATTTCAGACTTTGAGCACCCAAATAGTCTGAAATCCGAAATCTAAACTTCTTGTTTTAAATTTCGTAATCTGATTGCGCACCAAAGTGCAAGTCAAAATTAAGTTTCTTATTGCCTACTATCCGGCCGACGGCTGCTCAAATAAGAATTTGGCGGCTGGTTTAGGTACGCAAACAAGTGGGCAATCTCTTCCAGCGTCAGATGATTCAGCAGCCCGTCGGGCATCGCCGATTTTTTGCTCGGTGAAACGGCTTCCACTTCTTCACTCTTAAGCGTGGCCTTTTGTCCGTTGCTCATTAAAACGACAAGCGACCCGTCGGCTTGCGGCGAGACCAGGCCCGTGATGGAGCGGCCGTCGCTAGCCAGCACGTTTTTGCTGGCGTATTGATCGGAAATGACTTGCGAAGGAAATAAAATCGATTCCAAAATTTCTTTTCGTTGAAAACGTTTGCTAACTGTCGTAAGGTCGGGGCCAATGCCTTCGCCACGCTCGCCGTAGCGATGGCAATTGGCACACTGGGCCTTGGCAAAGATTTTTTCGCCAAGCTCCGGTTTACCGGTGCTACCCTCGGCGCCTCCCAAATAGGTCGTCAACTCGTCGTAGGTCCATTTGTTTTCTGACGATTCGACAGGAAGCGTTGGCTCGGGTTCATTCGGATAATTTTCAACAAACCATTTCTGCCAGGCGGCAATGGCAACGGTTCCTTTGTCGCTAGGCTCGCTGAGTTTCTTATCGGTCCATTTTTCGAGCACTTTTACGGCGGCCTGGCCTCCTTCGTCGCCGAGCTTCAGCCCGCGTAGAATGACTTGGCGATAAGGTTCCGGCTTTTCAGGCTTCTGATCAATGCGGCTAATAGTGAGCAGCACTTGCTGCGCGAGCGGGCCGTCCAGAATCGGCAGTGAATGGACCAGCACTTGCCAGTTATCCAGCGACGGATCTTGCGTCAGCGAAATGGCGATGTGACTGCGGCGGTCGGGGTACTTTTCATAGACCTGCCGTAAGTACGCCGTGGCGTTAGGATCGCGGCTTCGTGCCAGCACCGCGGCAACGCCGATGGCCAACCGTTTGGCCGCTTCGGTGTCACCTGTCATTTGCTGATCGAGCGCGATGATTTGTTCGATCGTTTGCGGCGAAAGCTTCGCCGGCAATCCAGCCAAAACGGCAAGTGCCGAACTCGGCCACTTAGCGCCATCGGCCAACACCTGGCTTCGCTCTTCTTCCGTCAAGCCAGCGAAGAAATCGCGAGATACATTGTCGATGTAACCAACAAAGCTGTGTCCACCTTGCAGAGTGCGCGCCGTTTCGTAGAACTTGAGCAGCTCCAGCTTTTGCGTCGTGGTCCAGCCGTTTAAAAACCGTGCGTAAAGGCCTACCTGCATCTTGTCTTCCTGAGGCAGATCCGCACTTAACTGCTCGATAATTCTTCCACCCGCCGACACGCCTTGCAGATAAACAACCAGGCGAGCCAACTCGCGGTTCATCTCTTTATGTTTGGTGGGGTATTCGAGCGCAATTTTTTCGCTGAGTTCTGGTACATCTTCCGCTTTTATTTCGCCATGCGATAAGGCAAGTTGCATCAGACGCAACATGTCGAGAAATTCAGGGTCGGCGATAAAGCTATTCATCAAGCTACTGCAGCGGTTGAGAATAGCCAAACAGGTTTCACGACTGGGATCGACCGTCACGAGTGCCAAACTGCCTTGCAAAAACATTCGTTGATTTTGCTGGCCAATAATTTCCTCGCGATAACTCTCTGCGGGCAGCGTTTCTAATAACCGCGTGGCAGCGTAGGCCACGTATCGATGAGTGCTGCCTAACAGCGGCAATAATTGTTTCAGTGATGGCTTCTGTTGAGCGCGAACCAACGATTCACAGGCGATTCTTTGAATTTGCGGATCTCGATCGGCGAGCAATTGAATCAGCTTTTGTTGCGTTGTTTCGCTAGGATGAAGCCCCATCAGGTAGGCCGTTTTGGCGCGCACCGTGGCATCGGGATCGCTTGCCAATCGCGACAGCAGTTCAATACCTGGAAACGGCCCAAATAAATGCATCATGTCCAGT
>CAZIGP010000272.1:0-3799 GCA_964538425.1 uncultured Pirellulales bacterium
ATGGCTTGGTCAAAAACCAAGTCACGCATTTCCGCTTTAAAAACTGCGGCACCTTGGGCAATTATTGCTGTAGCGTTATTTACATTCGGTGTGTGGATTCTTTTGCAGCCAATGGAAATGCGAGGCACGATGCCTGGCTAACAAATTTCAAATTGCAGATTTGGTTTGATTTTTATATTCAAAAAGCACAAACAAGTAATGCAACAAGCCATTTTCCAAAGATCGTCGATCTTTAGTTATTGGAGGTACCTGCTAGCCATAAGCGGCATGGCCGTAGGTTGCTCCAATGCCTACGGCGATGGAGGCACGCTGCAACTTTCTCAGCGCTATGGCGATTTGCAAGTGAGCGTTTTTACTTTCCCCTCCATACCGCGTGTGGGATTGATCGATGTCAGCGTGCTTGTCCAAGACGCCAAAACCAAACGCATTCGAGAAGACATTCCCGTGACGGTTCAGTTGCAGTGTATCGATAAAACCGCGATTCCATTACGCCAATCTGCCGTCAACAATGTTGCCACAAATCGGTTATTTAAAGCGGCAGAATTCGACGTCCCGATCGCTGGAAACTGGCGTGCAGTGGTATTACTGCCGAACGAAAAAGATATTTCGCCGATCACACTCGAGCTTGCTGTCGGGTCGCCACTCCCATCATGGTTGCAATTAGCCCCGTGGGTTAGCTGGCCTTTTGCCCTGGCAATACTATTTGTAATTCACCAGAAGCTGGCTACACGATCTAGCCACTGAGCGTACCTTTGGTGCTTGGTACGCCTGTCATGCGTGGATCCGCTTCCACAGCCATTCGTAGCGCTCGAGCCGCAGCTTTGAAAACGGCTTCGCTGATATGGTGATTGTTACGGCCGTTGTGCAGCAGCACATGCAGATTCATTAGTGCATTAGCGGCAGTGGCTTGCCAGAAATCTTCGACTAGCTCGCTATCAAAATCGCCAATTTTAGGGGATGAAAACGGCACTTGAAAAACCAAAGCATACCGGCCGCTCAGGTCGAGCGCCGTGGTCACTAATGTTTCCTCCATCGGCAGGGTGAAATGGCCGTAACGGCGGATGCCGGCCTTATCTCCGAGTGCTTGCTTAATCGCTTGGCCAAACGCAATGCCAACGTCTTCTACCGTGTGATGCTGATCGACGTGCAAATCACCCTTGGCTTGCACATTCAAATCGAATGCCGCATGCTTCGCCAGCAAGGTCAACATGTGGTCGAAAAACCCTACGCCTGTGTCAATCTGACTTTGGCCAGAGCCATCAAGGTTCAACTCGACATGAACTTGCGTTTCAGCAGTTTTGCGATCGATAGCAGCAGTGCGAGACATACGACTCAATAACTACGGATGTGAATCCGCGAAGATAATCTTTAGTTGGGATTTAGCAGCGGTTGAACATACATCCGCGGCTATTACAACATACCACGAAGTAAGTTCAGGCAAGTTTCAATTTGCTCATCGGTACCGACGGAAATTCTTAACCCATCGCCCCAGTCGGCATAATTCATGTATCGCACCAGCACATTAGCCTCTTTTAAGCGTTCATAGAGCGGTTTTACCGGAACGCTAGGGTGTGGGTTCCAAACAAAATTTGCCTGGGAATCAACGGTGGCAAATCCCAAAGCTTTCATGCCAGCCGTAAGTTTTATCCGGGTGGCTAGAATTTTCGCACGATTTTCAGCCAGCCAAGCTTGGTCATCAATTGCGGCAGTCGCACCCGCGATCGAGAGCGCATCGCAATTATAAGAATCCTTTACTTTGACAAGTTGTTCAATAATGTGGGGTTGAGCAACGACGTATCCGAATCTCAGGCCGGCTAAAGCGTACGATTTGCTGAACGACCGAGAGACCATCACTTTGTCCGTTTCTTTTACCAGCGTCAGGCAGTTAGTCTCAGCAAAATCTGCATAAGCTTCATCAACAAGCAGTGGACATGGTAGCTTCGCAGCCAATTCACGAACACGATTCGGCGGAATCATCGTGGCCGAAGGGCTGTTCGGATTCGGTAAAAAAGCCAGTTTCAACCGCGAGTGCGGTTTGGCAAAATCGTCACTGAGCGACCAATCTTTTTCAAAGTGAACTTCTTCTGCCTCAGCTCCCTGCAATTGAGCCAATGTTTTGTAAAGGATATAGCTAGGATAAGGCAATCGAAGACATTCGCCTTGACCGACGAATGCGCGGGTAACGATGGTAAGAATGTCATCGCTGCCGTTCCCGCACAAAATCCAATCGGGTTGTACGCCAAGCACTTCAGCGGCTCGATTGCGAAATGCGGTGGCCATCGGGTCAGGATAACGCTGTAAGCCGTTTTTAATCGCAAACCCTATTGCTCGTTGCACTGCCGGCGAAGATGGATAAGGATTTTCATTCGTGTTCAGCTTAGTAATGCCAACATCGCGAGGTTGCTCGCCGGGCACATAGCCGTGCATTGCTTCGATTTCGGAACGGAAATAAGACATAAGAAATATTAAGGTCGGAGATCAGAAATCAGCAGTGCCGCTCGCCACTTAGCGTACTCGAATATCAACACTCGCACGATGTGCAGTTAATCCCTCTTTATCCGCTAGCGTGCGAATATCCTCTGCCAGCGCGGCAAGCCCGTTTTCATCCAAAGCAATCACGCTATTACCACGCAAAAAATCGTTTGCGGTAAGTCCGGCTGCAAACCTTGCCGTACCGCCGGTTGGCAATACGTGCGATGGTCCAGCCGCGTAATCACCGGCGGCAACAGGGCTGAAATGGCCAAGAAATGCCGCTCCAGCATGAGGGATTTTTTCTAGCAGTTTTTCAGCATTTGCCGCCGCAATATGCAAATGTTCGGGCGCTATTTCGTTCGCCAAGGCACAAGCTTCTTCAGCATCACGAGCAAGAATCAAAGCTCCGAATTGCTCTAAACTTTGTCGAGCGAGATCGCCGCGTGATAGATGTGCCGCTTGTTTTTGCAGTTCGTCTGCTACAGCATTGAACAGAGGTGCATGCCAAGTGATCAGCACACCCGATCCAGGGGAATGCTCGGCCTGAGCGATCAAATCGGCGGCAGTAAAATCGGCGCGTGCCGTTTCGTCGGCAACAACAACCACTTCACTCGGCCCGGCAATAGAATCAATATCTACTTCACCAAAGACATGCCGTTTCGCAAGTGCAACAAATAGATTCCCCGGACCGACAATTTTGTCGACCTTCGGCAAACCTTCAATACCATAGGCCATTGCTGCTACGGCTTGAGCGCCACCTAACCGATAAACTTCGGTGATTCCGATTTCATGGCACGTTGCCAGCAAATCAGCATTGTAGGATCCAAATGGTGTAGGCGGCGCCACAACAACTAACTCTTTCACACCCGCTGCTTGCGCCGGCACGGCGGTCATCAATACAGTCGAAGGATACGCGGCTGCACCACCAGGAACACAAATGCCAACTCGCTGTAAAGGTAGATATCGCTGTCGCAAGTAACCGCCCTTAGGCAAATCGACTTGCACATCATGCTGTAAAATGGCGGTTTGAAATCGCAAAATGTTTTCACGAATCCGTCGCACCGTTGCCAGCAATTTGGGATCGGCAGCCGCGTGAGCTTTTGCTAATTCAGCAGCGCTGACACGAATTGTCTCTGCTGACAAACTTGCTTTGTCGATCCGAGCCGAATAATCGAGTACCGCCGACAGGCCTTTGGCACGAACCTCGTTACAAATTCGCTCGACAACTTGTTGCGGCGAAAGTGGCTCGCCAAAGACTTCAATCGTTTTCCGCCGACCTGCTTCGCTCACAATAGTGACGCTAGGACTAAGCCGCTCGCGCAATTCA
>CAZIGP010000272.1:3809-6287 GCA_964538425.1 uncultured Pirellulales bacterium
CGCCTGTCGAACATTGGCTTGGCGAGTATCGATGCGGGTGAGTTTCAGCGAATCACTCATATACTTATATAGACACTTCCGGCTATGTTAGGTTCAATAGGCCAAGTTGCTATTCTGTCTAGCAGTTAGCATATCGAAAAGGCCCGATTTGGCTTGTTTTCGGCGTGCTACGATTAGGTGACGATCATTTTGCTCTCCCGGCTTAAATTTTAAGTTTCCCATGTTCCTGCGATATTTGGCGTTATTTCTCGCGGGTGCATGTCTCGCGGCATTCGTCAACCTTGGCACTTATCGTCTGGCCTACTTTCGTCGTCGTATTAGCCCCTGGTGTCGAACACGTGATTTTCCCTTAAAACGTACTTGGTTCGATTGCCTGCCGATTCTTGGCTGGTGGGCGTTACGGCGAGAAGAAGGAATTCACGGCCGCGGTTTTTGGATTCGCCCGATGCTGCTGGAATTCGCTTTCGGCTTGGCGATCGCCGCGCTGTATTGGTGGGAAACAGAGCGATTTGCGATGAATATCTGGCTCGAGCGGCCTAATGTTCGGCCCGCCATGCCTGCTGCAATGGCCGCTTTGCATTGGCAATTTGCCGTCCATGTTGTCTTGCTTGTACTAATGGCGCTAGCCACGCTGATTGACATCGACGAATTCACAATTCCAGATGCAATCACCGTACCAGGCACCATCGTGGCATTGTTGATTGCGGGACTTTGTCGTTCGCCATCGCTACCTGTGCTAGTCGTCGATCCAAACAATCCGCGTATAGAAGATTTAATCACTCCATTGCCGTTTGATTATCCTAATTCTGCCACGACTTTTTTGAGCGGAAGTGGTTCACTCTTCTTTGCACTCATCTGCTTTTTATTCTGGTGTTTTGCATTATTACCACGCCGATGGCGGCTAGGAGTTAATGTAGTCAAAGCTTGTCGTGTCATGTATCGACGAATTGTCGCCCGACCCGAGTGGCATTGGGTTCTGCCGATTGCAATTTTTGGATGCATTGGAATTGTTGCTGCTTGGATACGGGGCGGAGACACGTGGAGACAGTTAATTTCTGCGTTGTTAGGTTTAGCCGTTGGCGGCGGTATCGTTTGGGTAATTCGATTGATCGGCGGCGCAGTCCTCAAACGTGAAGCGATGGGATTTGGCGACGTCACACTGATGGCGATGATCGGCGCTTTCATCGGTTGGCAGGCGGTGTTGATTGTCTTTTTCATTTCACCCTTGGTGGCACTCATCGTTGCGATCACACAGCGTTTGATGTATGGCGAAAACATTATTCCTTACGGCCCATTTTTGTGTTTGGCCACCGTGACCGTGATGGTTTTTTGGGCACCGATTTGGAATAAAGCCGCACCGTACTTTGAAATCCCCTGGCTTGTTCCTAGTGCGATTGCGATTTGTCTTCCTGTGCCGTTCGTGTTGCTGTTTTTCTGGAAATTGCGGTACAGCACCACAAACCCGACGTGTTAGCAAAAATGTAGCCATGCATCTGTGGCCTGATGGCCGTGCTACACTTTTGCATGGCTCATTGGTTTGAAACGGTCACCGATCTCGACGAAAGCCGCGAAATATTGCGGCAGCATTGTCATGGCGTCATCGACGTGCGCGAGGGCCGATTGCGTGCAATCAACCTCCGTCCGTGGCCAAAGTTGATCTCATTAGCTGGCGTAGCCTGGGGGCATTTTTCGCATTGTTACATTCCTGGTAACAGAATGCGGCTGTACTACGATCAGCCGCGAAATTACCCCAACTTCCTCGCTCTCAAATTTGCGATTTCGTCACGAGATACAACCTTAAAAACGGCACTGCTAGCTCTAAAGCTGCTCGACAAAATTGCCGAGATCAAGCAAAGCGACGCATTGTTAATGGATGCCACCAACTTTCGCTTGTCTTCGCGCATGTTGGCCCGCTTCGGCTGGAAACCCCATGCACCGAGCCGCTGGCATCGAAATTACATCAAACGGCTTTATCTGGAGGCCAAAATGGAGGAAAGGGAATCTATGACGGTTGCAGAAGCAAGCAGTTCAACACCTTCCTTTATCTCTTTCTCTCATTCTGCCCTACTTTCTTCCTCTGAACTCCGCCCTTGACGCCATCGGCGGCCGAAATTACTCTCCCGCAACTCATCGGCCAGGGATTCGGCCGATGCTAGCGTTATGCGATTGGTCGTCGGCATTACCACGCAGTATTTGCTGACCATGACTAGTCGCTAATAGCTAAGTGCTTATCGCTTTCTCGAAAGGATTCGTCCATGGAACGTCAGGCTGGAAATTCACCACATGCTCCACAACCTTCGCCTCCGGTGCCGCTCTTGGATATGAAGCGGCAATACGAACCATTACGAGAAAAAATCCTGGCTGCCATTGGCAAAGTTTGCGACTCCGGTCGGTATATTCTTGGTCCAGACTGCGAAGAGCTTGAACGCGGCCTGGCCGAATACACTGGTGCTCGCCATGCCATTGCCTGTGCTTCAG
>CAZIGP010000273.1:0-6286 GCA_964538425.1 uncultured Pirellulales bacterium
TCGGACAATGCCAACAGTCTGGTGCTACTCGTCGAATATGCCGGTAAGCGGCTGCTACTAACTGGCGATCTCGAATCGCCGGGGCTTGAATTGTTGATGCATGAGCCACGGCTCGACAGTGACATTCTTTTGGCACCGCACCATGGCAGCGCACGAAGCGACCCTCCTGGTTTTGCCGTTTGGAGTTCGCCAGAGTTTGTGGTTATCAGTTGTGGGCGCGGGAATAATTCGGCCAGCGTAAAAAAAGCCTACGAAGCCCGAGCGGCGACCGTGCTAAACACTGCAGAAGTAGGCGCAGTGACAGCGATCATTCGCGACGATGGGCTGGAAGTGCGATGCTTTCGAGATTCAGCGATTCGCACGCCTCGATAAAAATGCGTTAATAAGCCGTGCCGGCCAACTCTGCTTCTGCAAACTGAAAATCAGGCTGCGGCTGTGGGTCGAGAGTTTTGTCTAGCACCCGGCCGCCAAGTTGACGAAGTTTGCCAGTGAGTCCTTCATATCCGCGACTGATATGAAACGAATTGTTGATCACGGTAGTTCCCACCGCTGCGAGGCCAGCAAGTATTAATGAAGCGCCGGCTCGAAGGTCGGTTGCTGTAACTGCTTGTCCATAAAAATCGCTGGCGCCTTCGATCGTGAGCGCCGAGCCTGCTTGATGTATGTTGCTGCCCATTTGCAATAGCGCATCAACATGGCCAAAACGCTGAGGGAAAACACGATCGCTAATTGTGCTACGACCCGCTGCCAGTGCGGCCAGCGCCGTTAAAGGGGGCTGTAAATCGGTTGGGACGCCAGGGGAGGGGAGGGCGGTAAAGTGAAACGGTTGTGGCCGGTCGGACGCGCTAACTCGTACGAAATCACGGCCGATTTCGACCAGTGCGTCGGCATCTGCCAGAACTCCTAGCACGGCCTCGAGATGTTTTGGTTGACAACCGCGGACAATTACATCACCACCAGTCATAGCGCTCGCAATTAGCAGTGTCCCCGTCTCGATGCGATCTGGGATAATGCGATGCGTACTGCCGCCGAGATGATCGACGCCACGAATTCGCAGCTTCGACGTGCCGAGGCCATCGATTCGCGCTCCCAATGACACGAGGAACTCGCCGAGATCGACGATTTCTGGCTCTCGTGCGGCGCTAAGAATAGTAGTTTCGCCGCGGGCGAGCACTGCCGCCATCAGCACGTTGGCAGTGCCTGTAACGCTCGGTCCACGTGGGCCCGAAAGATCGATCGTCGCGCCGCGCAAGCCGCTGGATGAAGCAATTACGTACCCGTTTTCGATACGAATTTCGGCCCCCAAGGCGGCAAGACCTTTTAAATGCAAATCAACCGGTCTTGGCCCTAACAAACATCCTCCGGGCAATGCAACCGTCGCTTTCCGCCGGCGTGCGAGGAGCGGCCCGAGCACGCAAAAACTGGCGCGCATTCGCGATACAAGTTCTGCTTCCGCAGTTACCGGTGTTGGATCGACCGTGCTAATGTAGATGTTTTTATCGACATGCCGTTTAACTTCAACACCCAGATGGCCAAGCAACAGAGATAATGTTGCCACATCGCCAACTTCCGGAACATTTTCGAGCACGACGGGTTCTTCGGCCAAGATACTTGCAGCCAAAATCGGTAGCGCGGCATTCTTTGAGCCTGCGCTCGAAACGATGCCCCTAAGCGGATATCCGCCTTCGATAGAAATTACATCCGTACGCATCCCGCGCCCTCCTTGGCATTACTTCCACGAACCTACATTCCGTGGCAACAACTAATTACGGTATTTAATTTTTCTTGGCCTGCACAATCCGTGGCAGGCCGGCTAAATCTTTGATCGTTGCACCAAGTTCGAACCCGCCATGCTGCTCAATTATTTTTCGCACGGCCGGTTCGATCATCGGGCTAACTTCCATCAGCAACCAACCGTCAGATTGAAGTCGCTGGGCAACTTGCGGAATCAATCTTTCGATTATTTCGGTGCCATGAGCCCCGGCCACGAGCGCTTGCCGTGGCTCATAGTTCTTTACGGTCGGGGATAATGTAGCAAATTCCTCTTCGCTAACATACGGCGGATTGCTAGCAATCAGATGAAACCGCCGCTCGTTTGAAATGGCAGCAAATAAATCGCTCTCCACAAATTCAATGCGATCGGCCACGCCAAGCGTTTTGGCATTCTCTTGTGCTATGGTTAATGCGGCTTTGCTGGCATCGACTGCTAGCACTTGCGCAGCCGGCAAATGTTTTGCTGCACAAATTGCGATAATGCCGCTGCCGGTGCCAACATCTGCTATCTGTGGTTTGTCTACGGCAATCGTGCCTTGCTTAAATAGCTCGACGAGTCGCAGCACCAGCGACTCTGTCTCCGGCCTGGGGATCAGCACATCGGAAGTGACACGGAAAGAAAGCGAATAAAACTCGCGATGCCCAACCAGGTACGCAACGGGCTTTCCCTCGGCGCGCTGCTTCACCAATTCGCGAAATTTTGTCCGGGTGGCGTCGTCGGCCAATTCATCGAACTTGGTGTAAAGTTCGATGCGTTTGCAACCTCGGCTTTGCGCCAGTAACACCTCGGCATCGAGTCGTGGCGAATCGGAACCATGCTGCTTCAGATAATCCGTCGTCCAAGTCAGCAGGCGGCCTATGGTCCAGGTTTCTGGTTGAGACATAGCCAAAAACTATGAACGGGTGAAGGGGTGAGCAGGTGAAGGGGTGAATCGATAAAAGTCAACTTCACTCATTCATCTCAAATTATTTTGGACAATCAATGCTCAAAAACTTATTCCACGGTTCCCATCAACTGGCGTTGTTCGCGGCGATCGTGATCCATCAGTGCTTCGGTGACCATGTTCAGCTTGCCAGTTAAAATATTGTCCAATTGATACAAAGTAAGGTTGATGCGATGATCGGTAAGACGGTTTTGAGGAAAATTGTAAGTGCGAATGCGTTGGCTACGGTCGCCAGAACCAACCAGGGTTTTGCGCTCGTCGGCTCGTTTTTGATGTTCTTGCTGACGCTTATGTTCGTAAAGTCTGGTTTTCAGAACTCGCAAAGCCTTGGCGAAATTCTTGTGCTGGCTTTTTTCATCCTGGCATTGCACGACAATGTTGGTTTCGTAGTGGGTCAGACGGATGGCCGAGGCTGTTTTATTCACGTGCTGGCCACCAGGGCCGCTGGCGCAGAAAATATCTTTGCGATAGTCATCAGGCTTGATGTCGATTTCCACATCTTCAGGCTCCGGTAGCACGGCGACCGTTGCGGCTGAGGTATGCACGCGGCCTTGCGCTTCGGTTTCCGGCACACGTTGCACACGGTGGCCGCCACTTTCGTACTGCAAATGGCGATAGGCACCTTCGCCATCGATGCCAAGAATCAATTCTTTGAACCCGCCGAGTTCTGTGGCGCTCATGTCGAGCACTTCGATTTTCCAGCCCTGCACTTCGCAATAGCGACGGTACATTTCGTACAAATCGCGAGCGAATAGTGCCGCTTCGTCGCCGCCGGTACCGGCGCGAATTTCCATGACGCAGCGCGAGCGTGTGGCATCTTCACCGCCGATGGTCATGTCGAGCAACTCGTCCCAAAGCTTTTCTCGTTCTCCGCGCAGTGTAGGCAACTCGGCTTCGGCCAGCTCGCGCATATCGGCGTCGTTGCCTTCAATCATTTCAACGGTCTCGGAGATCTGCTGGTTGAGCTCTTTAAAGCGGCGATACTTGGTGGCCAGCTTCGACAGCGAACCGTGCTCACGAACAATGACGCCGACGCGCGCGGAGTTCGCCAGGACTTCTGGATCGACCATTTGTCGTTCCAGTTCTTCGAACCTGGCCAATTTTTCATCGAGCATTTGTCGCATGGCAAACTCCGCTTTGATCGGTGTAAGGCCGATCGGCAATGATGATTGTGCTGTTCCGAAAGCCAGTCGGCTAGAGGAATCTTGCTAAGAGCCATCCAGGTGGCCCCGCGCATAACAGCCGTAGGCGAGTTCCGGGGAATGCATCTGCGGCTAGAAGCGTCTACACGCTGGCGGATTAGATGAGCGCAGCTAAGCCTCGGCACCTTGGACGACAGGCTCTGGCTCTTTTTTCTTTTTCTTTTGCAGGCTGGAATAGCCGGTGGCAAACTTGTTTTTGAATTTTTCAATTCGTCCGGCGGTATCCACAAATTTTAGCTTCCCGGTGTAAAACGGGTGGCAGGCACTGCAGATATCGACCTTCATTTCAGCCACGGTGCTACGCGTGGTGAAGCTATTGCCGCAGCCGCATTTGACGACGGTATTGATGTATTTGGGATGGATGCCTTTTTTCATAATTCACCGCCAGTGCGTCCAGAGCCCGGAGCGCCTTTATTGCGAAAACGCCCATTTGCCTAGGGCGACAATTCAAAAACCAGGGAATCTCAAATAGTAACGCGCAAACAGAGAGTAGACAAGGGCGGCCATAATGTCCAGCTTTGGACGATAGATATATCGACTTGAGCAGCGTTTTTGTAGAGGTTTTTGATAATTACCGGAGCATCCTCACAATCGCAGAAAGTCGACTGCCACATTTCGGAGGATTGCCAAGATTTGAGGGGTGGCTTGTCTTTCCGTACTCGGCGTTGGCCTTCTGCGAAAGTACGTCTCGAATCTGCGAAAGATATCCAGCAAATTTCCCGCGTGAGCGGGTTGTATCAAACAGCACCTCCATGAAAGCAAAGCCAAAAGTGACTGCCTAAGCCTTCTAGCCATTAAATTTCATTCATGCTCAAGCTTTGAGCAGCCGTGCACGGTCCTGAATATTGCAATTTCTAACCGCTCACTTTAGACTGGGAGCCCACTGCTACGTGCAATGAGCCCACCCCCGATTCGGCAGTTAGTCCGCTACCTTCCTCCTGCCGCTTCTTTCCCAATGATGGCCTGCAGATATAAGACGCTTTTAAGCGAATCTCTGGTCAAAACGCATGCACCTTCAAGCATTTACAGCGCTGCTCCTTAGCATTTCCGTGGGTTCGATTGCACGCGGCCAAGAGGCGATTGGACACCCCGCCGACCTTCAAAGCGCCTTTACGAAAAAAGTTCGCCCATTTCTTACGGCTTATTGCGTCTCCTGTCACGGCGAAAAAGATCCCGAGGCGAAACTCGAACTACACGGTTACAAAGCGAGCGCCGATGTCGAGAAGGGACAGGCCATTTGGCTCACCGTCGTCGAACGGCTGGAAGCCCAGGAAATGCCGCCGGAAGATGCAGAGCAACCAACGGCCGAAGAACGCGCCGCGGTCATCCATTGGGTCAAATCGCTGCGAAATCACATCGCCAATCGCGATGCCGGCGACCCTGGGCCTGTGCTGGCGCGCCGGCTGAGCAATGCGGAATACGATTACACGATCCGTGATTTGACCGGCGTCGATATTCGTCCCACGGCCGAGTTTCCCGTCGATCCTGCGAATGAAGCCGGCTTCGACAACACGGGCGAATCGCTCAACATGTCTCCGGCGCTGTTGAAAAAATACTTGGAAGCTGCGCGTAAGGTGTCTGAATACTTATTGTTAAAACCAGACAGTCTGGAGTTTGCTCCGTACCCTATCGTGAGCGACACGGATCGAGACAAATACTGCGTCAACCGGATCGTCGATTTCTATAAGCGGCAACCGACCGATTACGTCGATTATTTCGTCGCCGCCTGGCAGTTGAAAAATGCGCAACCGCTGGGCAAAGCCGACTGGAGCTTGGAGCAGATCGCGGCGGCGAACAAAGTTAGCCCAAAGTATTTGGCCACGCTTTGGGCGGTGCTGGATGATCCCGTGGAAAGCGTCGGGCCCATCGCCAAAGTGCAGCAAATGTTCCGCGAATTGCCAGAACCAGTAAATGGCACAGTGCCGGAGAAGCTGCGGACGGAATGCAAAAAGATTCGCGACTGGGTTACGAAATTCCGTAAGAAGCTGGAATTCAAATTCGCGAATTTGAACATCAAGGGCGTGAGCACCGGTTCGCAGCCGTTTGTGCTCTGGAAGGATACGCAATATGCCACGCGCCGCATGACATTCGATCATGCCGTGCTGCAGATCGAGGACGACGCCGAATCGAAGCATCCGAAACCAGTCGACCGGCAGCCAGAGGCCGAATTGCCAGCCGGCCAGGAGGCGCAAGTGAAGCCGCCGGCGCGCGATCCAGAGTTGACGGTCCCCGCCGATGCAATCGGCTGGCCTGGATATGAGGCCCTTGGGGATCACAAAAGATTCGTTGGAAACTGGACGGAGGCAGAACAAGCTTATGTGAAGGCGATCGAGTTGTGGGAACGAACGGCCGATAACGATCACAATC